>PBWG01000021.1 GCA_002729115.1 Crocinitomicaceae bacterium
AAGTGTGGTCCACCAACGACCCGGACACGCCGTGGGACGGCGGCGCTTACGACCTCGGTGGAGGGGACCATTTCTTGCCCGACGGATGGTACACCTACGTGTTGAAATGGGGGGCGATTCAGGACGGGATTTGGACCCGAGACGTGAAGCACGGCCGTGTGCTTCTGGCCCGTTAAGCCTGAGGCCGGAACACAAGTTTGAATCGGGTGCCTTCGCCAGGCTCTGTCCAGTCCACGAACACCTGACCGCCGTGGGTTTCCTCCACAATGCGCTTGGAGAGCGAAAGGCCAAGGCCCCAGCCCCTGGATTTGGTGGTGAAGCCGGGCTCGAAGACCCGCCGGGCCACCGATTTGGTCATGCCTTTGCCGTTGTCTTCCACCTCGATGTGAACTTCGTCCCCTTCCCACGCCGCGCGAACCGCAAGCGCCCCCTCCCCTTCCATCGCATCCACGGCGTTCCGCAGCAGGTTCTCCAACACCCAGCTGAAGAGCGGGCGGCTCAATGCAAGTTCGCCATGGGGCTCCCCCGACTCCAGGGAGAGCGACACATTCTTGCTGATGCGGGGACGCATGTAATTGACCGTCTCTGCCACCACTTGAAGCGGGTCGGCGGGGGTCAGGTCTGCCTCTGAGCCAATCTTGGAGAATCGCTCAGCCACCACCTGAAGGCGGGCGATGTCCTTGTCCATCTCCGACAGCGCCTTTGGGTCGACGCCCCGGGCGGAGAGCAAGCTGGACCACGCCATGAGGGAGCTGAGCGGGGTGCCCAATTGGTGCGCCGTTTCCTTGGCCATGCCGACCCACACGCGGTTTTGTTCTGCCCTTCTGGACGCGCTGAACACCAAATACGCGACCAACAAAAACGCCGCGATCAGCAGCAGCTGCACTGCAGGAAAGAACCTAAGTTGGGTCAACACCAAGCTTTCCTCGTAAAAAACCAAATTCCACCCTTCTCCTGGCAAATACACCGGGATGGGGGCGTTGTCGTCGGCCATGGCCCTGAGCCGTTCCTTGAGCGCCTCGGGGTCGCCCAGCGACGAAACGTCGATGCCTTGGGACTTGACAATGCGCGTGGCGGTCGAGTCGAGCAACATCACGGGGACCGAAGCGCTGTTGATGACCGTTTCCGAGATGAACGATTCGATCAATTCAGACATGGCCTCGCGCAACTCGCGCAACCGAACACTTTCAGAGTAATAGATGGTCTGGCCCACTTCCTCGAACCGAATGGGTGGGTTGGTGCCCATTTGGTGGACCCTCACGCTGTCGAAGTAGGCTTCGCGGTCCGACCCCAACGGAGGGGGTGGCACGTTCACGTGGTACAACACCTCCCCGTCGTCGTTCAAAATCAACACAGGCACCGTCTTGTTTCCTACCAAAAAATCCGTGCTGAACGTCAGGTCCATGCCCGCAGGCGATTCTTGAATCAGCCGGTACGCCGCGGCCAAGTGGTCGGCCTTTTTCTTCTCTTCCGCGCCGAGTTCTTCGAACAGCGACTGGGTGTATGTGACCAATTCCGCCCGCTGCTTCACCGCCTCCACCCAAAGTTGAACCTTGCGCTGTTCTTCGTCTCGGATGATGGACGCCAAGTGCTGTGTGTACCCCAACGTCACCACCACGATGGCCGCGGCGGCCAAGAAGAGCAGTCGTTTCGAATGGGTGTCGTGCATCAGTCGTAAGCAGGGCATCGGCCGTCCGGGCCGACATAGGGGTCGTGTTTGTCGCAGGCGGTCAACGAAATGACCAATTCGTGGGCAGAGCGTCCGCCAACACTCAAGTCGTTCACCCCAAAATCGTAGGAATAGCCGACCGTCATGGATTCAAACAACTTCAAACTCAACACCCCCACAAGCGCGCTGCCCGTGCGGTAGCCCAAACCCACACTCACCAACTCGTCCACCGAGAACGCCCCCTGCAGGTCCACGCTTGGTGGCAACCCGCGGGTCAAGCGCATTTGGGCCGCAGGCCGGAACCCAAACCGGCGGTCCAGCTTGATGTATTGGCCACCCATCAGCACGAACGTGGTGCCTGTGTTGGTGGTCATGGTCACTTCATTGAGCGTCGTCGGCACGGCGTTGAGCATGCTCAGTGACACGAACGTTTGGCTGTTCTCGTACCACAGGCCAAAATCCAGGCTGGGGAACACCGTCTGTGAGGTTGACGCCCCAAGCAGCGCGGGATCCTCCGTCGCTGAAAACTCCGGAAACACCAGGCTGCCAATGTCCAATCGGTATTGCGTCATGCCGGCCGCCAACCCCGCGCTCAGCCGCGCGCCGTTGGTGAGCCTCACCTTCGTGGAGTAGGCCAAACTGAGTCGGGTGTTGCTCCACGGCCCCACCTGGTCGGTGACCACGAAGCCACCCATGCCGTGGGCGAAGGTGACGCCGCCGCCAAGCCGGCCGCTCAACGAGGCGAAGCTGGTTCGTGGGGCGCCGTCGAAGCCTGCCCATTGGTTGCGTCCCCCCATCCGAAGGTCCAGGCACGCGCTGTTGCCTGCCGCCGCAGGGTTGTCCAACAAGCTCGTCATCAGGAATTGCGTGCGGACCCCGTTGAATTGTGCGGATGCGGTGGCAGCCCACCCCAGCGAGAGGGCGCACGCCAATGCCGTGTGGAGGTACATCGACTTCTTCATCGGATCACGGCGACATGCCCCGTGATGGGGGCGAGGTTGGCGTTGGGTTCGTTCAGGTTGATGACGTAGTAGTACGTCCCTGCAGGCACGGCACGACCGCGGAACATCCCGTCCCAAGGGTTGGGGTACGAGACCGACCGGAAGACCGATTGTCCCCAACGGTCGAAAATCTCAATGGTCGAGAACTCAAATTGCGACAGGCCGTAGATGTCGAAGGTGTCGTTGAAAGCGTCGTTGTTGGGGGAGAACGCGTTGGGCACCTCAATGGGCGAACCCACCGCCACCAGCACCGCATCCGTGTACGAACACCCTTCCACAAACCCCGTCACCTCGAAGGTGGTCGTTTCATACGGGCTCAGAGTGGCGAGCTGGTTGTCCACCATTTGGGCCAACTCCTCGGGCGTCCACACGAAGCCCAAAGTCGGGTCTGACCCCTTGACCTCCACGTTCACCGTTTCCCCGTAGTCGATGGCGGCCGCACAGCAGGCGTCGATGCTCACGCTCCGGCCTTCCAGCCTGACATCAAGCGCGCACCCCGGCGTGTTCGAGCCCACCAGAAGGATGTAGTCGGTGTTGATGTACAACGGGGCGGTGTACAAGACGGTGTCCTGGTTCGTCGTCATCAAATCCGAAACCGACACGTACGCCCCAGCGTCGCAGGGGTTGAACGGGTCGGGCTGGAACACCCGGGCCTGGAAAAACGGGGCGCATTGCGAGTTGGACAGATGAACTTCAAGCCCTTGGCCCGCCGGATCGAGGTACGTCGTGTGGAATCGGATGACCTGCACCGACGTGGCCGCAAATGACCCTGTCAGCGCGGCGACGTTNTCCAAGTCCATGGCGCTGGACANCGTGACTGTGGAATCCACCTGACCGCACAAGTCAATGAGGTTGTTGCAGGCCGTTTGGGCCTNGGTGGACAGNGAAGCGCACCAAAGCNCCAGCGCTGCAATCCTGCCTGTGTTCATGGACGACATGGTGTGAAATTACCCAGGGCCTCAACGCGTGGCACACCTGATGTCGTATGTCTTCAACAACGTTCCGGGGACATCCCCGAGGTCCAATTACGACTCGAACCCAACAAGCANCCCCCCCTTCTCCACGGCGTCGCCTTCGTGCACAGGCACCTCAGACACCGTGCCTGAGGCAGTTGCCTTGATGACGTTTTCCATCTTCATCGCTTCGAGCACCAACAACGGTTGGCCCTCCTCCACAGCATGGCCTGGCNCCACAAGCACCTGCAACACCTTCCCTGGCATGGGCGCGTGCACGTCGCCACTTCCGGCCGACGCTGCCACAGACATGCCCATCTTTTCGAGAAGCTGGGTGCGCTCGTCCATGACCCGAATGTCCTTCCGAACCCCGTTGATGCGCACCGTCGCGTTCCCTTCCGCATCAGGNCCCTTCTCCACTTCCACTTTNAACCGCCGGCCGTGCAACACCACCGACCACGAGCGGTCGGACAGCGCCGTCCATTGGGCGTGTTCCGGACTCAAAATGTCTTGGAGGGCGGTGTCGTTGGTCACTTGCGCGCCTTCCCACTGGATTTCTTGGGCCATGACACGAAGGTAGGGCTGGGGCGACGACCTTTGGTCCATGGCTGGGCTCTACCTCCACGTTCCTTTCTGCCGACAGGCTTGCCATTACTGCGATTTCCACTTCTCCACGCAGACCAAACACATGGGCGANCTCGTCGCCGCCATGGTTCAGGAAGCCCACATGCGACTCGCCTCGAATCCGCACTGGAAAGACCAAACGTTCACCACCCTCTACTTGGGGGGCGGAACCCCCTCCATCCTNCCTGCCGACCTGCTCCAACATTTGGTGTNTGGGGTGCTCGAGGCNGTGGNCCAACCCGTGACGGATTTCCGCGAGGTCACCCTGGAGGCCAACCCNGAGGACATGACCGNGGCCCAAATCCAGGCTTGGCTGGAGCTCGGTGTCACCCGACTCAGTNTGGGGGTCCAGTCGTTCCACGANGACACCCTGGCCTGGATGAACCGCGCCCACACCGGCATCCAAGCTGAACAGGCCATTCGCCTGGCCCANGACTTGGGGGTGAAGGCGATGACCCTCGACCTNATCTACGGGGTGCCGACGGCCAGGGATTGGAACGACGACATCGCCCGCGCCACCGCCCTGCCCATCCAGCACTTGAGCGCCTACGCCCTGACCGTCGANCCTGGCACCGTGCTNGNCACGCGCGTGGAACGCGGCGCGGAACAACCCGCCCCAGNCGCCCGCACCGCAGAGGAGTACCACCGGCTTTGCCACGCATTGGCCGCACAGGGCTGGTCCCATTACGAGACAAGCAACTGGGCCGCACCCAAGGCCGACCAAGGGCACCACAAATCGCAACACAACAGCGCGTATTGGTCNGGCGCGCCCTACCTCGCCCTGGGCCCCGGCGCCCATGGGTTCTTGAGCGCCACCAGGTACGCCAACGTGTCCAACAACCCCAGGTACATCCAAGCCATCCAACAAGGAACCTTGCTCGACAAGCGGGAGACCCTCACGCCCCGGGACCGTTACAACGAATTGGTGATGACCGGATTGCGCACAGCCCAAGGCATCTCTCCTGAACAACTGCATGGCGCCACAGGCATCAGACCCCAAGAAGTGGACGAAAAGGCGTGGACCCAGGCGCTGGAAGGCGGCAGACTTGTGGAACACCAGNCCGGATGGTTCCGCATTCCAGAGCCCAACTGGATCACCGGCGATCAGGTCGCGTCGGCGCTGTTCGCCGTGGATTGAGTCCGGGCGCGCCACCACGAATCCAAAAANACNGCGCCCAACACCACGGCCGCCCCGAGGTAAAACCCCGGACTGAACCGCTCACCAAAAATCCACCACGCCAAGACGATGGCGTACAGAGGCTCAAGGTTGATGGCCATGGCCGATTCAAAGGGCGTCAAGTTTTTCAGCACCTGGATGGACACCACGAATGCGAACGACGTGGCCACCACGGCCAACACCGCCACCCACACCCAGTCCTCTCCAGACATGACGAACAACCCAGGCCCTGCCTGTCCCCTACACGCGAGCCACACCAACATGGCCACGCTCGCGAAAAGAAGCTCCACCGCGCTCAAGTTCACCGGCTCCAACCGTTTCACAAGCACGCCGTTGAACGTGCTGAACAGCGCCGCCAGCGCCGCGCTTGACAANCCCAACACCATCCCGTCAACCTGGTCTCGCTCTGCTTGAAACACCGTGGCGATGCCCACGAACACCGCCGACGCCACCANCAATTCACGCCACACCAGCTTCCGGCGAAACACCACGGGTTCAATGAATCCAATGAACAGGGGCGCGGTGGCCAACATGGTCAACGCCAACCCCACACTGCTGACTTTGATGGCCGCGAAAAACGTCACCCAGTGCGCGGCCACAATGCAACCCACGGCCGCGGCTTGCGCCAAGTCTCTCGGCGACCAACGGCGCCATTCACGGCGCCACGCCAGGTACAACGCCGTGGAGATGCCGCCCAGAGACACCCTCCAAAACACAAGCGGTTCTGCGTCCAACGTGATCAATTTCCCCAGGATTCCTGTGAATCCGAAGATGACCACCACGCCATGGAGGAGCCACAAGCTCCTCGTCCGTGCCGTCATGGTCGGACCACGTGGAGTCGGGTCGTCGCCACGTGTCGACCTTCACTGCGCACCGAGATGGCGTACGATCCTGGCGCCCATCCAGACACGTCCAGCGCGTGGNCTCCTGCNGGCCATGTGCCNGAAANCACGATGCGGCCGACGACGTCGTGAACCGTCCATGCTGCCTCGTGCGGCACACGAACNTGAACGGCGTCTTGCGCTGGGTTGGGCCAAAGGCTCATGCCCCAAGCGACNTTCTGCACCGCATCCACGTCCGCCACGTCCACGGTGATGGAGGCTTGGTCTGCACACACCTGGTTGGGGTCCACAGCCGTCAAGAAGATGTTGTACGAACCCGCCTCGTCGTACACAAGCTCCGGCGTCTCGTCGTTGCTGAACGCGCCATTGCCAAACGACCACTGGTAGGACCCCGCGCCCTGGCTGAGGTTCTCCAGGGTCACAGGCGNNCCCACCTCCANGTCTTCAGGCACGGAGAACGAGGCGAANACGGGCTCCGTCAAATCGTCCANGCTCCGGGGCATCAAGGTGTACCCGTCCAGGAGCGGCATCCCGATGTCGTACTGACCCCCAATGCCCGCGACCCCGAACGTGCCCATGGGAGGCTCGGTGCCAAAAAGGTTGGTGTTGGCGTCGATGCGGATTTGNACTTGGCCTGCNCCGTAATCCACCATCACGTCGAAGAACGGGAAATCGTTCGTCCANTGGGCCGGGTCCAGAAGCTTGACGCACTTCAGGCGCACGACTTGGGATTCGGTTTCCTCGCCCATCTCCTGCACGAGCACCGGTTCCTGCGTGTCAAACCCNCTGCCTTCGTANATCAACGTGTCTGCNTACAGCGTCGCCAGGCCGTTGAATTGGCCCACCACGCCACGCACCCGAACGCTGTCCCCCTCCAAGACNTCGTACCCGAAGTTGTTGATGGCGCTGAACACGTTGATGCCCGAGGTGGGGTCGATCAACGTNAACCGAAGCCCTTGCGGGTAGTCGTTCCAGCCGTGCACCACNCCGCGCAATTCACACGCGGTGTCGATGCTGTCGAGCACCCCCTGGTTGTCGATGTCGCGCACCTGAATGATGTCGTACACGGGGTATTCCAAATCTGAGGGCAGGATGTGAATCACCACCGTCTCGATGCCCACCACCGCCCCTCCGGACACAATGGTCAAGGTCAGTTCGACATCTTCTTGCAGCTCGGGATCCTCCTCGTCGACCGCCACAAAGTTGAAGGCTTGGCTGTTCAACAGGCCGGCCTCAAACTCAAACAACAACGGNAACACCGCGGGGAAATCCGCACCAGGCTCGGCGTCGCCGCCCGACACCTCCACAAGCACCTCCACGTCTTCAAGCGGGTACGACACCACCATCTCCACCGCCACGCCCTGGCCCTCAGCCACGTACAATTCCGGGGCAGCGAACCCCACGACCATGGTGCCCAACCCTCCGCAAGAGGCCTCGTGCTCTCCCAAGAAGTCGAAGGTGTCTTGGGGGTACACGTCCCATTCTGTCTGTCCCTCCGCCCAGTTCGTGGAGCCTTGGCCGATGTTGGGTTTCCGAACCAGCGTGTACTCCGACATGCCGCCCGATTGCACCGCCCAACCGTCGGGCTCACCGGGGTCGTTCTCCGGGCCAATCTCTCCCATTTGGTCAATCACCACCCCATTCTTCCGAAGCACAATGGCGTCGTTGCCGTTGAACCAAGTCACAGAGCTCAACACCTGACTTTGGCTCACAATGGCCGCGTCCGCTTGCGGGTTCCCCATCACATGAACCCCCCCCGGAAGGATGGTGCCTTCGAGGTCGAGCTCCTGCGTCGGAGAGGAGGCGCCGTTGTTGTAGACCTCCATGGTGTACGGGGTCAAATCAATCGCTTCCACCGTGGGGTTGTGCACCTCAAGCGCCTTGTTGTTGCTGGTGCCTTCGATGTACTCGCTGATGATCAAATCGTCGCACAAGCCCGCCTCACCACACTGCAAGATGTTCACCTCAAGGAAGTTGCTGCTCAAGCTGTCGCAGCCATAAGCCTCGGCGTCATACACCCACGACCCTGCCACGACGGTGCTGTCCACCAGGCTGTCTTGGTAGCTCAACCCCCACACGTGGTAATCTCCCGCTTCCTCAAAAGCGGCAAAATCAAAGTAGGGCTGGTCAGTGGTGGCCAACACGGAGTCTTCGGTGTTGCAAATCAGAAACACGTATTCGTCTTCTGCGGCGTCGCTGAAGTACCCGAAAGACACCAGCGCGCCGTCCTCCGCCAACAAGCACGCTTGGGCGTCTAGCTCTGCGCCCGCCGTGAGGATGGTGCCGCCATCGCACGAGGGGATTTCGCAGGTTTGGCCCTGCAGGGTGACAACCTCGTCAGACAAGCTGACGCACCCGCCCGCTTGCGACGTGCCAACGTCCGCCAAGGTGGCCGGGGAGGCGTCCAGGATGGCGTTGTGCGACACCGCCACCACGTCGTAGCTGCCGTCGCCCAGTCCCTCCATGTCGATGGCGGTGCCCAAGAACACCTCCACCACCACGTCCGTGCCCGACTCCAAAACCACCAAGCTCGTGGCCGCGGATGCCGCGTCAGAGGTGTGCGTGAACCCCACAATCTGGGGGCCCAGGTCGGTGCAGAACGTGGTGACGCTGCCGTTCAACGACAAGTGTCCCCCTTCGCACCCCAACACGTTGGACGTGCCCGGGCTGAGGGCTTGCATCACGAATTGCTGGTCCAGGGCCGCGCCGCCATCCGGCACGCGCGACAAGCCGTCCGAACCCGCGTTCACACCCTCTCCTCCTTCGTAAATCGTGGCGGTGGCGTCGGGGTTCACCACCCCTCCAATCGCCGCCATCTGCGGGTTGGTGACCGACGTGTTGCCGTAGAGCACTGCATCCGCGATGTCGGTGAACGAAGGCGACGCATTCAGCTCAAACTCCGAAGCCGGTTGGACCGCAAGCACCAAGCCCGCCACGGTGTTCTGCCACCCCTCACCCTCCACAAGGAGGAAACCGTCTTCGTCCAGCGCCAGGCCCTGAAGGTCGACCACATCTTGGACCGTGGCAGTCCAGCTCCCTCCTGAAAACGACGATTTGACAACAACCAANGNNTGGCCGTCCACGGCTTGGTTGGCGGGNCCGTGCAACTCGACAAATTGACCCGNGTTGGGNCCNGTGACGAGGTTGATTTCGTTGAGGACGACTTGGGCTTCCGTGGCGAGAGACAAGCCGCANAATGCAGCGAACAGTCCGAGAAGTTGGCGTTTCATGGCGAACGTTGTGAATGGGGTTCGAAGGTAGCGTACCTTTCAAGTTCGAGAGATGACGGGAGAGATTTCACTGATCCAAAAACTGGACGCCTTCATCCGNAGGCACCACAGAACCAAAGTCCTTCGAGGGCTTTTGTTGTCTTTTGTCACCCTGTCTGTGGGCGCGCTNTTGTTTGTGCTTCTTGAAGGAGTGGGGCGGTTTGGCGTCGCTGGGCGCACAGTGTTGTTTTACACGTTTGCCGCCGTNGCCGCTGTGGTGTTGGCCACGCAGGTGCTNTGGCCCCTTGCNCAATGGGCACGNCTCAGCCAAGGGTTGAGCCACGACGAGGCCGCCCGNATCGTGGGCAACCACTTTCCCGAGGTCAAGGACAAGCTGCTGAACACCCTTCAGCTTCAGCGCCAGGTCGACAACGCCCAGGGTGCCGACGTCACGTTGCTGGCGGCGAGCATCGACCAGCGCACCGCNTCGCTTCGGCCATTGCCCTTCACAAGTGCGGTGGACGTNTCCGGCGCCGTCCGAATGTTGCGGTGGGCCACACCCATCGCCGCATTGGTGATGGCGGGCGTGTGGATGCAGCCCGATTGGGTGACCGCCCCCGCCGCACGAATCGTGCAACACCGGACCGAATTCATTGAGCCTGCTCCATTCGACTTCGTGTTGGTGAACGACCGGTTGGAGGTTCCTGCAGGGGACGCTTTTGTCGTCACCGTGGAGACGAAAGGCGACGAATTGCCCNCCTCGGTGACCTTGGAGTCCGGCAACGGCCGCTTCCGGATGGAGCGCGTGAAGCCCCATGTGTTCCGGCACACTTTCCCTGCCGTGCGCAACAACATTGACTTTCAATTTCTGGCCAACGGCTGGCGGTCNNTGAACCACACCGTGCGGCCCTTCGCCGTGCCCATGTTGGCCAACCTGCGCGTGCAGGCCACGCCGCCTTCCTACACGGGTTTACCCAGCGTGGACACCCGCAACCAAGGCGATGTGACNGTGCCTGAAGGCACACCCATCCANTGGACCATGCAAGTCCACGACGCAGATTCCCTCCGGTTTGCGTGGAACAACGAGTGGCTGCAGACCACGCGCATCACGGGCAACACCTTTTCAGCCCACGCCGTGGCCACGACGAACAGCACCTATTGGATCACGCCCATCAACGACCAATTGACCGGCGATTCGCTGCGCCATCGCATCCGCGTCGTGCGAGACGGCAAGCCCTCCATTCGGGTCGAGGAGTCCCAAGACAGCACCTCCAGGAAGAAGATGCACTTCACCGGCTCTATCCAAGACGACTACGGATTCAGCCGGTTGGCGTTTGTTTGGGAGGTTGTGGAGCGTGGGGCTGGACCTTCAGAAGAATTGTTGGCTGCCGGAGGCGGCACCCCGTCCTTGACCAAGGGTCGGTTGGAGCTTGAGGCTCCCCAGGGCCGACGCGGAACGTTCTACCACATGTGGGACCTGCGCGAATTGGATTGGCGTGAAGGAGATGTCTTAGAGGCTTGGTTTGAGGTTTGGGACAACGACGCTGTGCACGGGGCCAAAAAGGTGAGGTCCACCACCACGCGGCTGGAAGCCCCCTCCGCGGGAGATTTAAGGGAAGAGCGTGTCAACGCCGCAGAATCCATCGAGGAAAACTTGCAAGACGCCGCCCAGGAGGCCGCAGAGCTGAGGGAGGCGATGGAAGCCATGCAAGAGCGGCTCCGTGAACAAGGCGAGATGACGTGGCAAGATCGACAAGCCATGGAAAGCCTGTTGGAGCAGCAAAGGGCCCTTCTGGAAAAGCTGGGGGAGATGAAGCGCGACAACGCGAAGAAAGACGAACGCGCCAACGAATTTTCTGAACAAGAGGAGCGGATGCTGGACAAGCAAGAGCAGCTCCAAAAGTTGATGGACGACCTGATGAGCGAAGAAATGCGCCAACTGTTTGAACAGATGGAAGAGCTCATGCAGGAGATGGACCCCGAGAAACTGCAGGAGCAGTTGAACGAGATGGAGCTCAACCACGACGCCATGGAAAAAGAGCTCGACCGGGCCCTGGAGCAATTCCGGCAGCTGGAGTGGGAGACCAAAATGAACGAGGCCATCGAGGACCTCCACCGGTTGGCCGAAGAACAGGAGAAGTTGGCGGAGGAGACCGAGTTTGGGCTGGAGGATTCTGAGAAGCTCAAGGCCAAGCAAGACAGCCTCAACGCGGCGTTCGATCAGGTCCAAAAAAACCTGGAACAACTGAAGAAGGACAACCAAGAGTTGGAAAACCCGAACCCCATGATGGACAGCTCCGGCGAAGAGGAGTCCATCCAAGAGGAGATGGAAAAAAGCTCCGAGCAACTCGACAAGGGCAAGGAAAAGAAGGCCTCCGACGCCCAAAAGAACGCGGCGGGGCAAATGGAGCAATTGGCCCAACAAATGGGGGCCATGCAACAGCAGTCAGAGTCGGAATCTGCCAGCGAAGACATGG
>PBWG01000022.1 GCA_002729115.1 Crocinitomicaceae bacterium
GGGCGACAGGGCCAAGGCCCTGGCCAGCACGATGCGTTGCCGCTGCCCGCCGCTGAAGCTTCCGGGTTTCCGCGAGGCATCCGACGCACTGAGCCCCACTTCTTCCAGCAACCCGGCCACCGAGGGCCCGTGCTTGTCTGCGCGTGCGTCCACTGCCTCTTGCAACGCGGCGCCCACCGTCATGCTGGGGTTGAGGGCAGAGAAGGGGTCCTGAAAAACCGGTTGCGCGGCGCGTCGGAACGTGGCTCCCTTAGGCGCGCCTCCTTTCCATGTCACGTCTCCGTCGTCCCACGTGTCGAGGCCCAAGAGGATGTTGCCCAGCGTGGATTTGCCCGACCCGCTTTCCCCCACAAGGCCCACCCGTTCACCTGGGGCGATGGCCAAATCCACGCCTTTGAGCGCGTCGAAGGTGTGTGTGGGCTTGCCCCACACGTTGGTGCGCGCCACAAACCGCTTCACCACGCGCCGCGCCGCCACCAGAGGCGCGTCGCCAGCAGGGCCCGTTGCACGGTTTGCGTGCGCAGAAGCGTCGCGGACCTTGGGCATCGCGGCCAGCAGCGACTGGGTGTACGGGTGCTTGGGGGCGTTCATCACGCCTTGGCACGGGCCGGATTCGACAACCTCTCCGTGACGCATGACGACCACATGGTCGGCGATGTCCCGGACGACGTCGAGATCGTGGGTCACGAACAGCACGCCCAGGCCGCGCTCGTCCCGGAGCTGCTGCAGCAAGTCCAGGATGTCCCGTTGCACCGTGACGTCCAGCGCCGTGGTGGGTTCGTCGGCCAGCAGCACCCGAGGATTGCAGGCCAGGGCCAAGGCGATCATGACCCGCTGCTTTTGGCCGCCACTCAGTTCGTGGGGGTATTTGCGCTCGGAGCCTTCGGGCAGGCCCACTTCGTCGAACAGGCGCGCCACTTCAGCCCGGGCCGCCTCGCCCCTCGTGTCCCGATGAAGTTCGAGCGGCTCGGCGACCTGCGCCCCCACCCGCATCGACGGGTTGAGCGAGGACATCGGGTCCTGAAACACCATCGCGACGTCCCGGCCGACCGGGGCGCCATGCCATCCGGGCTTGGCCCACACGGCACCGTCGGGGCCGCGCACTTCACCGTGGGTGAGGGCACCAGAACCAGGCAGAAGGCCCATCACGGCCAGGGAGGTCAGGGTTTTTCCCGACCCGGACTCGCCCACGATGCACGTGGTTTGGCCTGGGAACACCTCGCACGAGACCTCCTTGACGATAGGTTGTGCCTCGCCAAAAGCGATGGACACCCGGTCGACGGTCAGGAGTGCGGCGTCTGTCATCTGTGCTTACAGCGTGCCCCGGTTTTCTTGCTCGCGCTCGATGGCTTCAAACAACGCCTTGAAGTTGCCTTTGCCGAAGCTCTTGGCGCCCTTGCGTTGGATGATTTCGAAGAACATCGTGGGGCGGTCGACCACGGGCTTGGTGAAGAGCTGCAGCAAGTAGCCTTCTTCGTCCCGGTCGATCAAGATGCCCAGCTTGCGGAGCGGCTCGAGGTCTTCTTCGATCTCCCCGACGCGGTCGAGGATGTCGTCGTAGTAGTTGTCGGGCACGTACAGGAATTCCACACCGCGGTCTTTCAAGGCGGTGACGGTGCTGACGATGTCGTCGGTCGCCACGGCGATGTGTTGGACGCCGGCGCCTTGGTAGAAGTCGATGTACTCCTCAATTTGGCTCTTCTTGCGTCCCTCGGCGGGTTCGTTGATGGGGAACTTGATGCGGCCGTTCCCGTTGCTCATCACCTTGGACATGAGCGCCGTGTATTCCGTGCTGATGTCCTTGTCGTCAAAGGAGACGAGCTGGGCAAAGCCCATGACCTCGGCGTAGAACTTGCACCAGGTGTTCATCTCGCCCCAGCCCACGTTGCCCACCATGTGGTCGATGTACTTGAGGCCCACAGGCGCGGGTTTGAAGTCGGGATTCCAAGCCTTGTAGCCCGGCAGGAACACCCCGTTGTAGTTCTCGCGCTCCACGAACACGTGGACGGTGTCGCCGTAAGTCTTGATGGCGCTGAGCACCACTTTGCCGTTGTCGTCGCTGCGGACTTCGGGGTCAAATTCTGCCACCGCACCGCGCTTGGTCGTTTCCTCAAAGCTCTTGCGTGCGTCAGGCACCCAAAGGGCGACCGATTTCACGCCGTCGCCGTGCTTGTCGAGGTGGGCGTTGAGTTCGCCGCCGTCGGTCAACGGGGTGGTGAGCACCAAGGTGATTTTGTCCTGGCGCAAGACGTAGCTGACCCTGTCCTTGGCCCCGGTTTCCAGCCCGCGGAAGGCGAGCGGTTGGAAACCCCATGCGGCCATGTAGTAGTACGCGCTTTGCTTGGCGTTGCCGACGATGAGTTCGACGTGGTCGGTGCCGAGCAAGGGGAGGAAATCGTGCGCGTCCGGCACGACTTTGACAAGTTGGGTCACGGGTTCAGTGGCCATGGTGGTCGTGGTTTGGGTGGCTCAGAGCCAGCTTTGGTGGTAGCCTTCGATTTCCAAATCCAAGGCTTGTTGGGTCACTTTCAAGGGGCGGAAGGTGTCGACCATGACGGCCAATTCTTCCGTGCGCTCCTTGCCGATGCTGCCCTCGTACGTGCCCGGGTGGGGGCCGTGAGGGATGCCGGCGGGGTGGAGGGTGATTTGACCTGGCCCGACGCCCGTTCGGCTCATGAAGTCGCCGTCGACGTAGTACAGCACCTCGTCCGAGTCGATGTTGCTGTGGTTGTACGGCGCAGGGATGCTCAGCGGGTGGTAGTCGTACAGGCGAGGCACAAAGCTGCAGATGACAAACCCGTCGGTTTCGAAGGTTTGGTGCACGGGTGGTGGCTGATGCACGCGGCCTGTGATGGGCTCAAAATCGTGGATGCTGAACGCGTACGGGAAGTGGTAACCGTCCCATCCCACCACGTCAAACGGGTGGCTCGCGTACATGTAGTCGTGCAGCATGCCTTCCTTCTTGATGCGCACCTTGAAGGGGCCTTCGCCTTCGTTGGACACGTCGCACAACGCCGACGGCGGACGCATGTCACGCTCGCAGTAGGGGCTGTGTTCCAGCAGTTGCCCGAAGTGGTTGCGGTACCGCTCGGGGGTCAAGACCGGCGATGCGCTCTCCACCACCAGGGCCCGGTTGTCCTCGGTGCTCCACTTGAACCGGTGCATGACGCCGCGCGGGATGACGAGGTAATCGCCTTCGCGGAATTCAATGATCCCAAACATGGTTTCCAAGACGCCGTGACCGCGGTGCACGAACACCACTTCGTCTTGGTCGGCGTTCTTGTAGATGTCGTCTTGCGCCACTTTGGGCGGGGCGACGAGGGCCACGGTGCAGTCCTGGTTGAACAGGGTGGGCACGCGAGAAGACAACCAATCCTGGCCGGGCTTCACCGCCCAGCCTTCAAGCTTGCGGCTGAGCAAGTTGCGCTCGACCGCCGCCACAGGCCGTACGTCTTCGCTGCCGAGCACCTCGACCACCTGGGTGGGGCGCTGACGGTGGTACAGCAGGGAGCTCATCCCCACGAATCCAATGGTCCCGAAAAGTTGTTCGTGGTGCAGCTCGCCGTTGTCTTGGCGGAACTGCGTGTGGCGTTTGGGAGGAAGAACCCCGAGCTTCTGGTAGAACGGCATGGTGCCTGCAATTTAGGCAGGGCGGCTCCGTTTGCGTGCGCCCCAACTCACTTCCCGCCGGCGCCCATGGCGCGGGCGTACCAAGGCAGTTTGCCGTCCTTGTTCAACGGCCACTGAAGGCTGAGTTTCATGCCGGGCCGAAGCGGGTCGGTGGGGTCCATGTTGTTCTTCCGCGCAAGCGCTTTGGTGCGGACTCCGTGCATCTGGGAGATCTGCCAGAGGTTTTGGCCTTGCCTCACCGTGTACCACGTCGTGGCGGCATGGCCCTTCTTGGGCTGCAGGTAAATCCGGTCGCCGGCTTTGAATTCGTGGTTCTTGGTGACCTCGTTGTACGCACGGATTTGCCAAGGCATGATGTCCAAGTCTTGGGTCAAGCTTGCTTGCGTGTCGCCTTCCTCCGCGTACACGAATTGCACGCCGTGCTCGGTCGTCCGCAGGCGGTGCGAGCGGCCCAAGTCGAGCGTGCCGCCGCCGTTGTTGGCGCGTCGGACCACGTCGTGTTCCCGAACGTTGGACGCCAGCGCCGCCTCCCCAGACCAAGTGCCGCCGGGCACGTCGAGTTCATGGAGGTTGTGGCGTTCGATGAGGGTGATCAAGAGGTTGGCGTACTTGGGGTTGGTGGCGTACCCGCACGCCTTGAGGCCTTTCGCCCAGCCCTTGTAGTCGGTTGGCTCCAGCTCAAACAACCGCGCGTACCGGTCCCGCAGCAAGAATTGGCTGTGGTCCTCGTAGCTCTGCTTGGCGTCGTCGTAAACGCGGAAACATTCGCCCTTCTCGTCGTCGTCGTGGTAGGTGCGCTTGCCCGTCCAGGTGGAGTGGCACTTGATGCCAAAGTGGTTGTTGGACCGCTGGGCCAACTCGCTCACGCCGTTGCCGCTCTCCAGGATGCCCTGCGCCAGGGTGATGCTCGCCGGGATGCCGTATTTCTGCATCTGCGCCACGGCTTCATTTTGCCATGTNGCGATGTAANGCTCCTGTGTGGCGGCGGGTTTGGGGTCTCCCACGGCCCCANCCACGTCTGCGCACAGCACACAAGCGAAGGCCAAAAACAAAATTCGNAGGGCAAGNGACGGGATCTTCATGGCGCTGCAGATTCAACGTCCAAGCTAGCTTCAGATTGCCGCCAGATGNGNTGNGCAGCNNGGAGTTGCTCCCATGCGCCGTGTGGAAAACGGCCTTCAGAGCTCGACCCCGGCGACCGCCCGAATCTGCACGCCTTGCTCGTCGTAGAAGCGCCACAAGCCGGCCCTCACCCCGTCTTCGAAGACCCCTTCGATGGCGGTTTCTCCGTTGGGGTGGTACGTGATGTATTCCCCATGGGGCACGCCGTATTTGTAACCCGCTTGGGACCAAGGCATGCCGGAATCGAAGTAGCTGTTCCACACGCCGTGTCGCTTGCCGNCCGCAAATCCGCCACGCACGCTCAATTGCCCATTTTCGTGGTATTCGAGCCGCTCGACCAGCGTGTCCGCCCGAGTGACCTCCACAAGTTTGTCGCTGCCGTCAGGCCAGGACTCGGTTGCGGTGCGCGTCGTGGCGTCAGGGTCGGGACCGCACCCGATGGCCAGGCCCAGCACCCATCCCAGTATCATCCAACCCGACCACCTCATTTCACGCGGCGTATGGTGTACTCGATGAGGTCGCGCAAGGCGGCACGGGCCTCTTCGGACACGGCGTCGGTGCCGCCCAATTCCTCGAGCAGCGCGAGGGACTCTTCCTTGAGCCGGCGCATTTCGTCTCGGGCCCGGTCCATGCCAGGGCCTTGCAGGATGGCTTNCATGACTTCTTGNACGGCCTTGGGGTCGTCGCTGTGGTGCTTGACCAGCCGGATCAACCGCCGTCGTTCGCTGGGCGTGGCTTTGGCGAGGGTGTGGATGAGCGGCAGGGTCATCTTGCGTTCGCGNATGTCTTGGCCCGTGGGTTTGCCCGTCCGGTCGCCTTCTCCGAGGTCGAGCAGGTCGTCTTGGATTTGGAAGGCCAAACCCACACGCTCCCCGAGCCCCCACATGCGGTCCACCGTCTCTTGGTCCGCCCCGGCTGCAGCCGCCCCACACGCGCAGCACGCGGCCAGGAGCGAGGCCGTCTTCCGTCGAATGATGTCGAAGTACACCTCCTCGGTGATGTCCAAGCGCCGGGCTTTTTCAATTTGAAGCAGCTCNCCTTCGCTCATTTCCCGCACGGCGCGNGAGGTGATTTTGAGCAAGTCGTAGGCTTCGGCGTCCACNGCNGCAAGNAGGCCCCGGCTGAGCAGGTAGTCGCCCACCAGCACNGCCACTTTCTTCTTCCACAGGGCTTGGATGCTGAACACGCCACGGCGCAGCGGGCTCTCGTCCACCACGTCGTCGTGGACCAAAGTGGCCGTGTGAAGCAGTTCAATCAGGGCGGCGGCGGTGTGGGCCCGGTCGATGGCCTGGCCGTGTTCGTCCACGCCGCCGTGCAGCCGTGCACTCAGGAACACGAACATGGGCCGCATCTGCTTGCCCTTCTGTCGAAGGATGTAGCGCATGACGGTGTCCAGCAACGCCACGTCGGTGGTGACGGCTTGGCGGAATTTGGGCTTGAATGCCGCCATGTCCGCNTTCAAAAGCGCTTGCACGTGTCGAATGCCTGCCGGGGNTTCCGCCATGCCACAAAGGTAGCGCCCGGGCACGGCAGAACAGCCCCTTCNCCAGCACGGAAAGGGCCCCACGGGGTGGGGGCGTATCTTCGTGGCATGCTGCGCTCGATGACAGGATATGGAAAGGCGGAAGGTGCCGTCGGTTCCAGGAAATACACGGTGGAAGTCCGTTCGTTGAATGGCAAGAATTTGGACCTGTCGGTCCGCATGCCGTCCGTGTTGAAGGAGAAGGAAATGGAACTGCGCAAACAGCTCGGCGCGCGCATTGTGCGGGGCAAGAGCGACGTGGCCATCCACTTCGAAGCCGACGCCGCGGAGGCGCGCCACGAACTCAACGGCCCCGTCATCGAGAAATACGTGGACGCGTTGCGCGCGCTGGCCGAAAAGACCGACCAACCCACGGGCAACCTGTTGTCCACGGCGGTGCGGTTCCCAGACGCCATGCAGACGTCGCGCGAAGCGTTTGACCACGANGCGTGGAAAGGCATCCANGCNTTGGTGGTGGAAGCGGCCGACCAATTNGACGCCTTCCGGGACACCGAGGGCGCCACNNTGCACGCGGATTTCTCGGCGCGCTTGGACACCATNGANGCNTTGGAGGCNTCNTTGGACCCGCTGTTGGACGCGCGGTTGAAGCGGGTNCGGGANCGCATCCGNACCAATTTGGANGAGACGGTGGACCGCGCGGCCCTCGACGAGGGGCGGTTCGAGCAGGAGGTGCTGTACTACATCGAAAAGATGGACGTGAGCGAGGAGCGCACCCGGTTGCGCGCCCACATTGTTTACTTCCGCGACATCATGAACACCGGCTCGGCCCAAGGCAAGAAGTTGGGGTTTGTCTCCCAAGAGATGGGGCGCGAAATCAACACCCTGGGCAGCAAGGCGAACGACGCCGAGCTTCAGCGCATCGTGGTCCAAATGAAAGACGAGCTCGAGAAAATCAAGGAGCAAGTCCTGAACGTGCTCTGACCCATGCCCGCAGGAACCAAACCTCAAGGCGACGGCCGCGCCATCATCTTCTCCGCCCCCTCGGGCGCGGGCAAGACCACGGTGGTGCGACACCTCATGTCCAACCCGGACTTGGCCTTGGGGTTTAGTGTGAGCGCCACGACCCGCGCCCCCCGTGCGGGCGAGACCGACGGCCACGATTACCACTTCCTGACCGTCGAGGAATTCGCATCTCGCTTGGCCGACCAGGCTTTTGTCGAGCACGAGGAGGTGTACGAAGGCCTGTCTTACGGCACGTTGTGCAGCGAGGTGGAGCGGCTTTGGGCGGAGGGCAGGACGCCGCTGTTTGACGTGGATGTGGTGGGGGGCCAAACCCTCAAGTCCGTCTTCGGCGACAGCGCCTTGTCCATTTTCGTCATGCCCCCCTCCATCGAGGCCCTCGAGTCGCGGTTGCGCGGACGCGGCACAGAAGACGAAGCAAGCGTGCAGAAGCGCCTTGGCAAGGCCGCCCAAGAACTGGAAGCCGCCCCGGCCTTTGACGTTCAATTGGTGAACGACGACCTGGAGACGGCCTTCGCAGAGGCGACCCAGCTGGTTTCGAACTTCCTTCAACCCGACCCTGCCTGATTCATGGACGCCTCGCCAAGTCCCAAGCGTGTGGGCCTGTATTTCGGGTCGTTCAACCCGGTGCATTTGGGCCACTTGGTGATCGCCAACCACATGCTTCAGCATGCGGAATTGGACGAGGTTTGGCTTGTGGTGACGCCCACCAGCCCCCACAAGCAGGGGGTCGATTTGATTCCCGAGGCACATCGTTTGCAAATGGTGAAGCTGGCGTTGGCGGACCATCCGAAGTTACGCGCCTCGAGTGTGGAGTTTGACCTGCCTCGCCCCAACTACACGGCGCGCACCATGGAACACCTTCGTGCGGCCCATCCGGACACGGCCTTCAGCATCATCATGGGCCAAGACAACTTGGCGTCGTTTTCAACCTGGCAAGACCACACGGCCTTGCTCGACCAGCACCGGTTGCTCATCTACCCACGTCTTTCAGACCGTGCGGTGGCCGCCCCCAACGAGGTGGACCGTTGGATGGCGCACCCCCATGTTGACGTCCAAAAAGCCCCGGTCATCGCCATCAGTTCCACGTACATCCGCGACGCCATCATGGCGGGGCACGACGTGCAGTTCTTGTTGCCAGATGCCGTGGTGGCGTACATCGGCAACAACCATTTCTACG
>PBWG01000023.1 GCA_002729115.1 Crocinitomicaceae bacterium
GGCCTACTCGGCCTCGGCGCTGAGCTTCATGCTTCGCGGCCTTCAAAAGCCCGTGATCTTCACCGGGTCGCAGTTGCCCATCGGTGTGCCGCGCACGGACGGCCGAGAGAATTTGCTCAGCGCTTTGATGCTGGCCGCCCACCAAACCGACGGCCGCTCCACCGTCCGCGAAGTGGCCGTCTACTTCGGGAACCAGCTTTTCCGTGGCAATCGAACGCACAAGGAAAGCGCCCAAAGCTTGCAAGCCTTGGTCAGCCCCAACCACCCGCCGCTGGTGGAGGCGGGCGTGGACTTCGTGGTCAACGAGCCGGCTTTGTGGGTGCCGGACCCCGAGTTGCTTCGGCCCGAGGCCACGTTGGAGTTCCGGCAGGAAGTCGCATGGGTGTCCCTCTACCCGGGCATGCCCCTGGACTTGTTGCGCCAAACCCTCGAGTGGCATGACCTCCGAGGGGTGGTGCTGGCCACCTNNGGCAGCGGCAACGCGCCNACCGCCCCNTTGCTCAANGACNTGNTGAGGGANGCCAACGACCGCGGCGTGGCCATGGTCAACGTGACCCAGTGCGGNCACGGCGGGGTGCACCCGGAGNTGTACGCCACGAGCCACATGCTTGCCGGCTGCGGCGTCATTCCTGGGCACGACATGACGACCGAGGCGGCGTTGACCAAGCTGATGCACGTGCTGGCCCAAACCGACGACCTCTCCGACATCCGCGACCGGATGACCTCCAACTTGCGGGGGGAATTGACGCCGCACACGCCCACACGTGCCGAGGCGCACGGCCCGGCAGGGGCGGCCGGATTGAAGGCGCTTTGACGACTTCGGGCGCCGCGCAGGGGCTGGAAATGTGAACGTGGAAAATTGGTTTGGGTGTGTCGCGAATTGTGAGGTAATTTGCGGCGCCTAAAAGCGGCTCGAGGGTCTTCGGATTTGAGGGTGGTTTGACAAAGCAACCGTCCCCAACGGGGGAAGGAGAGGTGGCCGAGCGGCTTAAGGCGCACGCCTGGAAAGCGTGTTGGGGGCAACCCCTCCAGGGTTCGAATCCCTGTCTCTCCGCAGTTCTAAATTTCATTCATCAACTTCAATTCGACATGAAGAATTTGTTTGCCCTCCTCGCCATTGCAGGGCTCGTGATGTTCGCAGCNCCTGCAGCTGTGACTGCACAAGAAGAAGCGACCACTGAGTTGGTTGCGGACAGCGTTGCCCTCGAGGCGGATACCGCTGCGGTGGATTCCATGGCTGTGGACACCATGGCTGCGGCCGTGGACACAGCGGCACCTGCTGCTGAGCCTGTGGAAACCCGCGAAGTGTTGAGCTTCCACCAAACCGTGAAGAAGTACTTCATCGANGGTGGTGCGACCTTCATGGCGTTTGTGTTGATCTGCTTGATCCTCGGCTTGGCCTTGAGCATCGAGCGCATCATCTACTTGAACATGGCAACCACCAACACCGGCAAGTTGATCGGTGGCATCGAGGAGGCCCTCGGCAAGGGTGTGGACGCNGCCAAGGAAGTGTGCCGCAACACCCGCGGTCCTGTGGCTTCCATCTTCTACCAAGGCCTCGACCGCAGCTCTGGCAGCTACGAGGAAGTGGCCAAGGCCATTGAAGACTACGGCAGCGTGGAGATGTCCAAGCTCGAGCGNGGCTTGAGCTGGATCAGCTTGTTCATCGCCTTGGCNCCGATGTTGGGCTTCATGGGTACGGTNATCGGGATGATCTCGGCCTTCGACAAGATNGCCGAAGCCAACACCATCAACGCGTCCATCGTGGCGGGCGGCATCAAGGTGGCTTTGATCACCACCGTCTCNGGTTTGATCGTGGCCATCATCCTCCAGATNTTCTACAACTACATCNTGTCCAAGATCGACAGCATCGTGCTCGACATGGAAGAGGCCAGCATGGACCTCGTGGACTTGTTGTACAAGCGCAACCTCGAAGGCAAATAATCCAAACCATGGACGACAAGACCATCAAGACGGTCCTGTCCGCGGTGCGGATGTTGGTCATCGTTGCCGGAGCCGTGCTCTGCATGACGATCACCTCCAAAAGTGGTGCGGATGAGACCTTCGTGGAGGGTCAAGAACGCTACGGCGCCCTTCTTGACAACCTCTTTTACGTCATCTATGCTGTGGGCATCGCATGCGGTGCGGCTGCAGTGTTGTTTGGCCTTTACTTCTTCGCAACCAACTTCAAAGATCGCATGGGCACACTCGCAGGGGTGGGCGCCTTCGCGGTGCTCGGGTTGATCAGCTACTACGCCTTGGCTGACCGCACGGTCCTCCGTGCCTACGAGGCGAGCGGCATCACGGTCACCGAGGGCGAGAGNTGGTTTGCCGGTGGAGGCATGTACTTCGTGTACCTCCTCGGAGCTGCAGCCATCGCATCCATTGTGGTGGCCGAAGTGAACAAAGCAATCAAGTAAGTTCCATGGCACGCCGCGAATTGCAAGAAATCAATGCAGGCTCGATGGCGGACATCGCGTTTTTGCTNNTGATCTTTTGGTTGGTGACCACCACCATCGATTCAGACGAGGGCATCAAGCGTCAACTTCCGCCGCCGGTTCCGCCAGACATTGACGTGCCACAAGCCAAGGAGCAGAACGTCTTCAACGTGAAGGTGAACTTCCTCGACCAGTTNCTGGTGGAGGGCGAGCCCCTGGACTTGGAACAACTGAAGGACAAGGCCAAGAACTTCCTCATCGCCACCGGCGACGGTGTGATGTCCCACCCTGTGGGTCCCCAAACCGTGAACCGCAACCGTGAAGTGATNATGGTGACCGGCGCCAACGGCAANACCAACGCGGCGTTCCCGGAGCGCGTGTGGGTGCGGAAGGCCGAGGTCAAGCTGCGGATCGCNGAGTACGAACAGTTCGTNGCGGCCGCCGACACCGACAAGAAGAAGGANGCGTTTGGCAAGGTGCTCGACAACTGGCGCCAAAAGCTGACCACCATCGAGTTGTTGGGCGGCGACTACAAGGAGCTCCCTTCGTCGGCCCTGATCTCCATGCAGAACGACAACAACACCACCTACAACACNTACCTCTCGGTGCAGAACGAATTGCAGTCTGCCGTGAACGAGTTGCGTGACGAGTTGGCGTTGGAGAAGTTTGGCATGAGCTACNCGCAGATGGAGGACATCTACGACCGCAACAAGGAAGACAAGAAGACCCTTGACAAAATCACCGCCGTACGTGCTGTGTACCCGCAACGAATTTCCGAAGCGGAGCCACGTGACGCCAGCGCCAACTACTACTGATCATGGGAAAGTTTCGCAAAGGAGGCAAGCGTGAAATGGGGGCCATCTCGACGGCATCCCTTCCAGACATCGTGTTCATGTTGCTGTTCTTCTTCATGGTGGCCACCGTGCTGCGTACGGAAGAGGAGAAGGTCCGCGTGATCCGTCCCGAAGCCTCGGAACTCTACAAAATCGAGAAGAAGCACCTCATCCGCTACGTGAACATNGGNCCCCCGATGGACCGTCGCTACGGCACNGAGCCGGTGGTGCAACTCAACGACCAGTTCTCCAACGCCGGCGTCATCCAAGACTGGATCGCCAAGGAGCGCACCACNCTCGCTGAAGCCGAGCAAAGCAAGATGTGGGTGTCGTTGAAAGTCGACAAAGACACCAAGATGGGTGTTGTGACCTCTGTGAAGCAGGAGCTTCGGAAGGCGTCNGCCCTCAAGGTGTTGTACTCGGCGTCCAGCCGCGACCGCACTGGAAGCTCGGAGTACTGATTCGACNTCAACCTCANTGAGAAAAGCCCTGGCCATCGGCCGGGGCTTTNTCGTGGCCCAGGATCTTGTCGGCCAGGACCGAGCTGAGCTTCACCAAGCTCTCTTCTGTCCANCCCGCCACGTGNGGCGTCAAGAGCACCCGGCGGTCCGCCAAGAGGCGCTCAAACGCCGCCCGCGCTTCAGCGTCGGCCATCTCCGACAAGGACTCGAGCGACCGACCTTCAAACTCCAACACGTCGAGGCCTGCCCGCCACACCNTTCCTGCNTCNAGGGCGTCCAGGAGGTCTGTGGTGCGCACAATGGGGCCGCGTGCGGTGTTCAGCAGCACGATGGGCTTTGTCCACTTGGTGAACCATGTGGCGTCCACCAAGCCCTTGGTTTCCTCGGTCCACGGCAAGTGCAANCTCACGACATCCGCCTCGGCGTGCAGTTGTTCCAGCGAGGCGGGTTCAACATGCGGCAGCGGCCGGTCCACAGAAGGGGCGTCGCCCCAGCCTTCCTTGTGTTTGTCGTACGCCATGACCTGGCATCCGAACCCGCCCAAACGTTGGGCGAAGGCGTGGCCCATGTGGCCGTATCCGACGATGCCCACGGTCATGTTTTTCAATTCGCGGCCACGATGGGCTTCCCGCAACCATTGGCGCTCCCGAATCGTGGCGTCGCCAGACTGGATGTGGTTGAGNAGGTTCAGCAANAGGCCGGTGGCGTGCTCGGCCACGGCGTCGCGGTTGCCNTCNGGGCTGCTGTGCACGGCNANGCCCANCTCNGCGGCNACNTCGAGGTCGATGTTTTCGAGCCCGGANCCGCTGCGNGCAATCCACTGCAATTCAGGAAGGGCACGCAAGAGGTCGGCCGTCAACCGGATGCGGCTTCGGAGCACGAGGGCGTGGATGGGCGTGGTTTGGGCCGCTGCAAGCAAGTCCTCCCGCGTCAAGGTGGTCGCGTCGTGGCACGTCATGCCGGCCGCTTCAAGGCGCGCTTGAAGGACGGGGTGCACCGTGTCGAGAAACCAAACGTGGAAGTCCGCCCCGCGTGTCATGCGCGTCAGGCCATGAGGCTCGCCACCAACGAGCCGATGCTGAAGTAAATGACCAGCCCCATGATGTCGTTGGCGGTCGTGATGAAGGGGCCAGTGGCCAGGGCGGGGTCGATGTTGCGCTTGTCCAGCATCAAGGGGACAAACGCCCCGAAGAGTGCTGCAAAGACGATCACACACAGCAAGGAGGCGCTGACGGTGGTGCTCAGGGTCCACCCAAACCCAAGCACGATGCTGGTGAGCAGGATGACCGCAGAGCAAATCAATCCGTTGACCAAGCCCACGCTCAATTCCTTGAGCAAGCGGCCCACGAGGTTGCCCATGTTCACGTTGGCCGAGGCCAATCCTTGCACCACAATGGCCGAGGATTGCACGCCGACGTTGCCGCCCATCGCCGCAATGAGCGGGATGAAGAGGGCCATCTCAGGGTTGTTCTCGATGTCGAAGGCGCCGATGACGTAGGCGCCGCCAATCCCGCCGCCGAGGCCGATGAGGAGCCAAGGCAATCGCGCCCGGGTCAGGGCCCACACGCTGTCCTTGCCTTCCACGTCCTCCGAGATCCCGGAGGCCAGCTGGTAGTCGCGCTCGGCGTCTTCAATCAACACGTCCACCGCGTCGTCGATGGTGATGCGGCCCAAAAGCAGGCCTGCGTCGTCGACCACAGGCAAGGCCACGAGGTCGTACCGTTCCATCATCTTCACCACCACCTCTTCCGACTCGTCGGCTTGGACGGTGACCAAGTCGTCGTCGTCCTTGAGGTCGCGGAGCACGCTGCGCGCGCTCGAGGCGTTGAGCAGGAGGCTTTTGATCGAGAGGCGGCCGTTGAGGCGTCCCACCTCGTCCACCACGTAGATGGTGTAGATGTTGTCGACGTCGGAGGCCTGGGCGCGGATTTCACGGATGGCGCGGGCCACCGTCCAGTCTTCCTGGACTTTCACGAGTTCCTGCTGCTTTTGCTCCTGCTTCTGGACCGTCTTCGTTATATTATTGATAGAAGCCTCGATGGCCTGGTGTTGCGCCTGCGCGGCCTTCATATCTTTGAGGCCCTGTTTCAGTTCTTCGGCCATGGCCGCGC
>PBWG01000024.1 GCA_002729115.1 Crocinitomicaceae bacterium
TGTGGTGTTTGCAACGGCCCAGGAGAAGTTTACGAGTGCGGATGTTCAGACATCCCTGAAGGCGACTGCGATTGCGAAGGCAACACGCTTGATGTACTGGGCAACTGCGGCGGCACGTGCGAAGCCGACGAAGATGGCGACGGCCTCTGTGACGACGTGGACGACTGCGTTGGCGAATACGACGACTGCGGCATTTGCAACGGTCCAGGCTCGATCTACGAGTGCGGGTGTGCAGACATCCCAGAAGGCGACTGCGACTGCGAAGGCAACACGCTTGATGCCCTGAACATCTGCGGCGGCGATTGCGAAGCTGACGAAGACGGCGACGGCCTCTGCGACGACGAAGACGACTGCGTTGGCGAATACGACGACTGCGGCATCTGCAACGGTCCAGGCTCGATCTACGACTGCGGCTGTGCAGACATCCCAGAAGGCGACTGCGATTGTGACGGCAATGTCCTCGACGTCTGTGGTGAATGCGGTGGTTCTGGATACTTGGGCTGCACGGATTCGAACGCATGCAACTACGACGAGGGTGCTTGTGGCGACGACGGCAGCTGTTTGATGCTGGACGAGTGTGGCGTTTGCGGTGGAGAAGGTATTCCAGAGGGTGACTGCGATTGCGACGGCAACGTCTTGGACGTCTGTGGGGATTGCGGGGGCACGGGCTACTTCGGTTGCACCGACTCAGGCGCATGCAACTACGACTCAGGGGCCTGTGGCGACGACGGCAGCTGTGAATTCACTTCGTGTGCGGGTTGCACGGATGCTTCTGCATGCAACTACGACAGCACCGCGACGATTGACGACGACTCATGTGACATTCCTGATGCGAATTGTCAGGAATGTGTGGAAGGTGTTGCCACCGATGTGGACACGGACGGAGACGGCGTCCTCGATTGCAACGAAATTCCTGGTTGCACCATTGAAGGAGCAACGAACTACGACGAGGAAGCGACAGATGACGACGGCTCGTGCGTCTTCTACGGTTGCACCTACGAAGAGGCTTGCAACTACGACCCCACAGCCACTGTGGACGACGGGACTTGCGAAACGGAATCATGTGCAGGTTGCACAGACCCTGAAGGCTGCAACTACGATGCAGAGGCCACCTTCGACAATGGGAGCTGTGAATTTGTGTCTTGCTCGGGTTGTACGGACGCCTCAGCTTGCAACTTTGATGCGGATGCGACCCTCGACGATGGCGGTTGCTTGATGTTGGATGAGTGCGGTGTTTGCGGTGGAGATGGCATTCCTGAGGGACAATGCGATTGTGACGGCAACGTGCTCGATGTCTGCGGAGAATGCGGAGGTTCAGGCACGCTGGGCTGCACGGACCCTGCGGCGTGCAACTACAATGCATCTGCCTGTGGCGACGACGGGAGCTGTCTGCTGGAAGACGAGTGCGGGGTGTGCGGCGGAGCTGGCATCCCAGAAGGGGCTTGCGATTGTCAAGGAAATGTGTTGGATGAGTGCGGAGTGTGTGGCGGCAATGGATTTGCCCCAGGCACGTGCGATTGCGATGGCAACGTTCCTGGCTGCACCAATCCAGAGGCAGAGAACTACGACGAGGATGCTTGCGAAGACAACGGAACTTGTATCATCTTGGGCTGCACCAGCCCAAGTGTGGTGAATTTCTACCCTGAAGCGACAGACGACGACGGAAGCTGTCAGGGTTGCACCAACCCACTTGCCTGCAACTACGATCCTACCGCGGATGTGGACGATGGATCGTGCAGCACTGCCGGTTTCTGCATCGGTTGCACTGATGAGAATGCATGCAACTTCGAGCCCAACGCCACGGTTGACAACGGCACTTGTGACTACCTCGATGAGTGCGGGATTTGTGGTGGTGAGGGCATTTTGCCGGGCGAGTGCGACTGCGAAGGCAATGTCATNGACGATTGCGGNGTNTGCGGNGGTCCCGGTCTTCCTGANGGGGCTTGNGACTGTGAAGGNAACGTNCTGGACCAGTGTGGTGAGTGTGGAGGNGANGGCACATCGTGTGTTGGATGNACNGANCCCAACAACCCAGGTTACGATCCTTCTGCCACCATTGACGANGGTTCATGTCTCATCGGTGGATGTGTGATCCCGATTGCTTGCAACTACAACCCGAGCGCGGACTACCAAATCCCAGGCGGTTGTGATTTTGATTCGTGCGCGGGATGTACCGACCCAGAAGCGTGCAACTATGACGCGAATGTCAATTTTGACAATGGCCTGTGCGAGTACCCTCCGGCTTATTACGATTGTAACGGCAATTGCCTTTGCGATGAGGATGGAGATGGCATCTGTTGTGAACTTGAAGTTTTAGGTTGCCTTGACCCGACCAATCCTGGTTACGATCCATACGCCACAGAATCGGACCCAGAACAATGCTTGGTTCCCGGTTGCACGTTGTCCTATGCTTGTACCTATGATGAGGATGCAGACTACCTGGCGGTTGGGCTTTGTGATTTTGTGAGCTGCGCCGGATGCACTGACGAATCTGCGTGCTCGTACGACTCAACCGCGACCATCTCAAACTTTGACGCTTGTTGGTACCCTGAACTCTTCCGCGATTGTGACGGCAACTGCTTGAACGACTTTGACCTCAACGGCATTTGCGACGAGGAACAGATTTACGGTTGTACGATTGTGGGCTCTGCCAACTTCAACCCAGAAGCGAACGTTGACAACGGCACATGCATTCCGGCGACGGTCATGGGCTGTGTGATCAACTTCGCGTGCAACTACGACCCTGCCGCCACGGCTTACTTGCCTGGATCGTGTGACTTCTCCTGCTTGTACGGCATGACAGAGCAAGGATGCACAGACAACAATGCGTGCAACTTCCTCGCTCAGGAGCCTTGCAACTACACGTCTTGCATTGCTTTGGGTTGCAAGGTAATTGGGGCGTGCAATTACGATGCACAAGCGGATTACAACGACGGATCTTGTGAGTTTGTGTCTTGTGCCGGTTGCATGAATCCTGCAGCGTGTGACTTTGATGCCGAGGCTTCAGTGAGTGGTTCTTGCGACTACGNGAGCTGCCAAGGTTGCGACCANCCCACTGCGGACAACTACGATTCGGGTGCGGCTGGCAATGGCCTCGGGACTTGCGTCTTCCAAGGGTGCACTTTCCCGCAGGCTTGCAACTACGATGCAACAGCGACCCATGACGACGGTAGCTGTGAGTTCAGCACGTGTTCGGGTTGTTTGAATGTCATGGCGTGCAACTACGACGTGACNGCTGTGTACTTTGATGCAAGTGCTTGTGTGTTCCCCGTGAACGGAGTCACCTGCGACGGGTTGTGTGCCGATTCCGACGGGGATGGCATTTGTGATGTNGACGAAGTGAGNGGTTGCACCAATGCTGAGGCCTTGAACTTCGATGAAGACGCCAACNACGACAACGGAACNTGTGTGTTGCCCAANCCAGGGTGCACAAGCCCAAGCGCATGCAACTTTGANCCTGANGCGAATGTGGANAACGGNTCTTGNGAGTCTGTGTCTTGCTCTGGTTGCATGGACGAANCAGCATGCAACTACAATCCCATGGCGTTGTACGTTGGATCTTGTTCTTACGCTGTGAGCGGCTACGATTGCGACGGCGTCTGTGAGGATGCCGACCAAGACGGTGTGTGTGATGTGGNGGAAGTCTNTGGTTGCACCAACGTCATGGCTTGCAANTACAATGCAGGTGCCTCTGAAGACGATGGGTCATGCNTNTTGGTGGATGCATGCGGTGTTTGTGGAGGCAACGGNACTTCTTGTGCGGGCTGTTTGTCGGAAGACGCNTGCAACTACGACCCAAGTGCGACCATGGACAGTGGAGATTGTGAGTTCGCGCCNCAGTACTTTGACTGCGATGGGAACTTCATTCTCAGCAACGTGTGTGGTCCTGGCACTTACTTTGACACCAACATCGGATCATGTGTGCCAGAGAACGTCGAGGAGTTCTGCCCGTTTGATTCCAACAACGACGGGGAAGTGGACATCAACGATTTGATGGATTTGCTCTTGGTCTTCGGCACCCAGTGTGACTGAGGTTGAGCATTGATCAGACAACAAAAAGCCCCGACCTTCTAGGTCGGGGCTTTTTCTTTGGCTTTAAGCGTTGTCCGAATCAGCGACGCTCGCGTGGCTGGCTTTCGTTGCAACGAATGGGGCGCCCCATCAAGTCTTTGCCTTCCATGCCGTCGAGGGCAGCTTCAGCTTCTTCTTGGTTGGGCATTTCAACAAACCCAAAACCACGAGACCTTCCAGTTTCACGATCGTGGATGACCCGTGCACTGTCCACAGATCCAAAGGCCTCAAAGGCTTCACGCAAGGCAACGTCATCGACGCCCCAAGCAAGGTTTCCAACAAAAATGTTCACATCAATANATTAGAGNATTCTGTGGCGAAGGTAGGCGACGGGGTTCCNTGCCCAACAAGTCATGCATAAAAAAGGAGGCCTTGAACGGCCTCCTTTTGAATGGGACTGGTTCTGCGCAGCAAATGAGTGTCAATGCTCGCTTTCGGCGCTTTCTCGCTTTTCGGCAGGATCAAAGTGGGGAATGGTCTCTTCAAGCCCATCAAGTTGNGAGAGGATTTCGGCAAGTTGCGTGGCGCCGACCTGTTTTGCGATGATGTTNTTGTCTTCGTCAAGCAGGAGCATTTTGGGGGTGGCGTAGACGTCGAAGGTGGTCCTGAAATTGAGGCTGAGCAAATTGGTGACGCCGCCATAAATCAGGCTGGTGGCGCTGTCTTGTGCGTTGATGAGGGGGTTNTCGCTCACATTCACCCATTTGGTCAGGCCTTGCNCTTCCACATATTTCTTCCATGGATCTGGCTCGAAATCGTTGCCAATGGCGAAGATTTCAAGTCCACGGGGTTTCCAGGTGTCGTAGATGCGTTCGAGTTTGGGCATCTCTTTCTTGCAATGGCCACAGGTGCTCTCCCAAATGCAAAGCAAGGTGTATTTCGCGTCGATGTCATGGAGACTGAGCCACTCGGACTGGTCCAGGCCAGGCAGCGTGATGTCGGGCGCCTGGTTTCCGCACAGGGAGTGCCTCAGGTCGTCGGCCCGTCCCACAATTTTGTCCATTTGCTCCTCCGACAACCAGTCCACCAGGCCAGTGCGGTAGTAGGTGTTCACCAAATCCACGAACACCTTGTCCATGCACATGATTTTGGAAGACTCACTTGCGTAAGTCATGTGGTGCAGCATGTACTTGAACATGTCTTGGTTGCCCGCGTCCAGGGTTTTCTGGAGAAGCTTGTGTCCTTCCGCGATCATCGTGTCGGGCATTTGGGGGAGCACTTTGGCCCAATACCGAGAAATTAATTGGTCAAACGCCCCGTCTCGAACGAGACGTGCATCTGCAAAATCCACGCGATCCCAGTAATGGTCCCTGTACCACATGTACTGCCACATGGCCTTGTCCAGGACGTCCGACGGCGCGTCCGGCACCTTGGGTTCGTTGAGCATGGTGAGGTACTTGCCGAAGAGAAAGTCCCGAGGGTCGTGGGTGAGGTAATGCTGGTATTCATTCACCTCGTTGGTCAGGGCTTGAATGCCTTCACGGGCGGTTGCAACTTCTTGGGCAGAGGCGGTGCTGTCCTGAAGCACCGCGTCGAAGGGAGCGCGCTCGTTTCTCTTCTGTTGGATGAACTTCATGTAACCGTAGAAGACATCGTTTTCCTTGCTTTGGATGACTTCGAGGTCTTTGGCGGGGTCGGAAGCGGTGGTTNGAAATTCCATGGGTTCCTCGACCATCAAGAANTCNAAAAACTTNGGNCCNGGCAGCACCACCGCGTATTTCCCGCCTTCGTTTCTTGGCTTTCCTTCAAAGCGCACTGTGCCGTCGACGTTGGCGACAGCTGTGTCGTTGTAGAACAGCTTGGCTCCGTAGTAGTGGGCGAGGTAGACTGTATCGGCCCCGAGACCTTCCACGTGGACAACCAAGTCGTTCTGAGCTTGGGCAGTTTGGAACGTCTGGCAAGACATGGCTGCCAAAAGCGCGCATGTCGTGATGTGAAAGGCAGTGTTCTTCATGGGAAAGAGTTGCTCCAAAAATACGACGGTGACAGGCCTTTTGGATGATTCATGTGTGCGTGTGGCGGTTGGGTTGACGCTTGTTCACACTCGACTCCACCGCATGAAAAAAGGCCAGCAGATGCTGGCCTTTTCCAAGAAGTCAGGCGTCAATCACTTTCGGACCACCAAACGCTGTGTGCTGCGCTGGGTTCCGTTGGAAATTTCCACGAGNTACATGCCGTTTTGGAGGTCNAANTCCAACTGTCCGCCCATCATGAGGTCGTTGCGACGCTNTTCGAGCACAACCTTGCCGTCGAGTCCGAGGATGCGAACCAAAGCTTGGTCGAAGTTGGCCTGAATGCGAATGTTGTCCTGTGCAGGGTTGGGGCCGAAGGTGCACTCCAACGCNGTCACAGACGCCACGTTGTCGACCACGGGNTCTGCCACNGCCACAATCACGTCATCGACGTAATANAGTGGGAGGTTGATTTGGTCTCCAGCTGCNTAGAAGTTGACTCCGCCCANTTCAAGGCCGTCGTAGGGCACTTGACCGAGGAATTCCTCGTTGAGGTACACGTGCATNAAGTCCGACTCGGTGTCGATGTAGTGGGTGATGGTGAGCCAACTGTTGGTGGCGTAGGTGCTGGCCAACAGCACGGCACCGTCCACTGCGTAGGTGATGTTGCCGTCGCCGTAGAGGATGGTTTCGAAGGCCCAGTCGGTGCCCTGAATTTGGTTCTCTTGCACGTTGTAGTAGCCTGAANAACCGTCAGGAACGAACAGGCTGAANGTCACNTCGTACGAGCCGTTGCCCAAACCAGCAATCAACATGATGTCTTGCGGGCCGCCAGCAGGCGATGCAGACTCCAGCTTGAGGGAGTTCGTTCCAGATTGTGCGACATCGTTGGAGATGAAGGCTTCTTGATCGGCTGCCCCGGCAGTCCACAATGCCCAAGGTGCTCCCGCGGCGACAGAAATGCCGTCACCCACGGCGTACGACTCAAAGTCGTCGGTGAACAATTGGCCGTGCGCGACACCGGCAGACACCATAAGCGCAGAGAGAAGAATGTGTTTCATGAATCCAGGATTCTGTGTGTTGGTTTACCACGCCAAAATAGGTGGCACCGCCATGAATCCCGAACATTGCACCATGAAATGGGTCGGCAATGTGCGCAAAATGTCTTCCGTCGTGGATNCAGAGGGGCGGGTGAATTACCAGTGGNGGGGCAAAGACGTGTTGGAAGACATGCCAATGTGCCCTGTGAATGAATGGATTGGGCAGGAGGTTCGGGTGTCTTTCAGCGGGGTCATCCATTGCGTGGAGACTGGGAAAGTCATCAAAAAGACNTACGGAGAGGGATTGTCNTACGACGCGTTCCTGAAGTCTCCTTTGGCGTGCCCGAGCATCATTCGTCCAGANTTGAGCCGCATCCACGAGGGNATCGCGTTGCGCGACGAGGCTTGGGAACGGGCGCACCACCTCACGCCTCATGTGGTCTATCTGAGCCAGACAAGCCACGTCAAGGTGGGGGTGACGCGCAAGGCCAATGTCCCATCACGCTGGGTGGATCAAGGCGCTGTGGCGGCTGTGGTGGTGGCTGAAACGCCTTACCGTCANCTTGCCGGGGAAATGGAAGTGGCGTTGAAAGGGGTGTTTTCCGACCGCACCCATTGGCGCCACATGTTGAAGTCCACCACCCCGGATTCNGAAGCGCTGCTCGACGCCAAGGACGACGCNTTGGAGGCGTTGGGCATGGCGTACGAGCCATTTTTTGAGGAGGACGATGAGGTGCATACCNTGCANTTNCCCGTGCATCATCATCCNGACAAANTCACCAGCACCAAGCTCGAGAAGGTGCCCGTCATTTCAGGCAAGCTCGTGGGCGTGAAAGGGCAATATTGGATGTGGGAGGATGGCCGGGTGTGGAATGTCCGGGCCCACGCAGGCAGCCGCGTGGAGATCGTTGTCAGTTGAGTGACGGATCGCTTGGGGCGTTGGCGATGTGGGCGTAGCCTTCGCCCAGCTCGTGGACCAGGCGTTTCCAAAAGACGTCATTGTCTTCGTCGGTGCGCATGATGTCCGCCCGGTGCCCCTTGCACACAAACCAAGAACGGCTTTGGATTTCGTGGTCCAGCTGCGAGGGTGACCAGCCACTGTATCCGATGAAAAACCGGATGTCCTTGGCGGTCAACTCACCTTGCTGAAGCATCTTTTTGATGAGGTCAAAATCCCCGCCCATGCACACGCCTTCCACAATCGGAATGCTCTCAGGAATGTCCTGTCGGGTGTGCAGGTAGTAAAGGTTGCCGTTTTTCACAGGACCCCCCACGCTGATGCGGGCATTGAGTTTGGGCAACTCTTCCATCACCTCATCCACGTCGATGTCGATGAAGTTGTTCAAGACAAACCCAAAGCTGCCTTCGTCGTTGTGCTCGCAGAGCAACACCACCTTGCGGCCGAAGTACGGGTCGTCCAAAAACGGCTCGCTCAGCAAGATGTTGCCGGATTCTGGCTTGGCGTTGTTCGAGGGGGTGAAACGAATCATCTCAGCTTTAAAGTTCCGTCATTTGCAGACATGAAGCTAAGATGTCATGTCAAGAGTTTGTTCACAGATATTCGATGTCGCCTGTGGGCGGTGGGCATGGGAAGCGTCCTGTTGGCATGGACTGGGTGTGGCACATCGCCTAGATCACCTGAGTCCGATCAAGTTCTTTGGAGCTTGGACAGCCTCACCCAGGGCAACGTCACCCCAACTTGGCACCAGGCCGTGGCGATGTGTCAAGCTTTGGCGGCCTCTGACCGGCGGGTGACGCTTCATGAAGTGGGCATGAGCGACGTGGGACGACCGATTCATGCGTTGGTGGTCACGGAGCACCAAGCTGCGCCGAGCGTCAGGGGCAGCGGGGTGGAAGCTGTCAAGCAACGACTCGCCAACGGCGGTTTGGAGAAGGTGAGGGTGTTGGTGAACAACGCGATTCATCCGGGCGAACCGTGTGGGGTGAACGCCAGTTTGGCTCTGGTCCAAACGTGGCTCAACATGTCAGCCGACGACCGCCATCCGTTGGCCACTTCAAGCTGGGTGTTCATTCCGCAGTACAATGTGGGCGGGGCATCTCGGCGCAATTGCTGCACGCGGGCGAACCAAGACGGCCCGGAGAGTTACGGATTTCGTGGCAACGCGGCCAATCTCGACCTGAACCGGGATTTCGTCAAAATGGACAGCCGAAATGCCGAAGCTTTTGTGGCGCTGTTCCGTGGCATGGATCCGGATGTGTTTGTGGACACCCACACGTCCAACGGGGCAGATTATCCCTACACCATGACCCTAATCACGACGCAAGAAGACAAGGCGGGACCTGTTTTGGGTCCGTTTCTGCGGGAGAAGATGACTCCGGCGTTGAACGAGCGGATGCAGGCGCGGGGCTGGCCCATGGTTCCTTACGTCTACTCGAAAGGCCAAACCCCGGACCAGGGCATTGTCGGTTTCTTGGAAACGCCCCGATACAGCACCGGATACGCCTCGCTGTGGGGCACGCTGGGCTTCACCACCGAGGCCCACATGCTCAAGCCCTTTGCAGACCGGGTGCAGTCGACGTTGGCTTTCCTGGAAGAGTTGGCGTCGTGGCTTGCAATTTCTGCACACGAAGTCAAGGCTGTGCGGTTGGCTGAACGTCAACGCGTGGCAAAAGCACGGACGCTGCCTGTGCGCTGGGCGCTGGCTGAGACGCAGGAAGACAGCATCGTGTTTTCAGGTTTTGAGGCCCAAAGGGTGTGGAGTCCCGTCACGGGTGGCACCCGCTTGAGGTACAACAGGGATTCGGTGTGGACCCGAGCCATTCCGTTTGACAACCGGTACGTGGCCGTGGCCGAATCCAAGGTTCCTTCCCAATGGGTGTTGCCTCAAGCCTGGCGGAGGGCGCAAGCGCGTTTGGCCGCCAACGGCGTGGCCATGACGCAAGTGCCGTCGGACACCGTGGTGTTGGCCAACGTGACCACCATCGAATCGTTCCGCTCAGCCGGAAAGCCCTACGAGGGACATCATCCTTTGACCGTGGACTCCGTGGCTTCGACGGTGTTGCCTGTTCAACTGTACGCGGGCGACTGGTTGATCCCGTCAGATCAAGAGGCGAAGCGCTACCTGATGGAGGTCCTCGATCCGATGGCACACGACGCGCTGCTTGTGTGGAATTTCTTTGACGCCGCCCTGCAACGGAAAGAATATTATTCTGGCTACGTGTTTGAAGACACGGCCGAGGACATGCTGGACGCAGACCCCGCGTTGCGCGTCAGGTACAAGGCGGCCCAGTCGACCCATCCAGAATGGG
>PBWG01000025.1 GCA_002729115.1 Crocinitomicaceae bacterium
GTTGCAGATGAGCGCATCACTCACGTGGCCGCCGGTGCCGTTGCGGAAGAGGAGGCCTTGTTGGTCGCCCACGCCCACCACAGTCCAGCCTTGCACGGTGGGGATCGCAAAGGGCATCTCGTCCGCACTCACGCTGCTGTCGTCGGAGTCGTCGCCGTCGAGTTCACCCGCGCGGTCGCCTTCACCGGTGGGCTGGTCTTGGATGGCAAGCCAGTTCGAGCCGCCGCCGTGGAACCCTTGGTCCCAATCGAAGCTGTCGTCTCCGCAGAACGCGACAAGTGCGTGGTCGACGGTGACTGAGCCCCCAAAGAACTCGATGCCGTCGTCAAAGTTGGACACGATTTCCACGTGGTGGATGGTGGTGCCGGCCCCGACGCCTGCAAGGGTCAAGCCGTTGATTTCGTTGGCCGCACCGAGCTGCGTGCCGCCGTGGCGAATGCTGACGTAGGTCAACACTCCAGAGCTGTCTTCGTCGTTGTCTCCGCCGTATTGAGCTTGGTTGTTGTCGGTGGGAATGCCTTCAACCTGGGCCACTGTGCCAAAGTTGGTGGTGGCGTCTCCGAGGACGATCAAACCTCCCCATTGGCCGCGCGTGTTGTACGCCACAGAACCATCCAGGGCGTCACCCTCGAAGGTGAACACGATGGGGCAGTCGGCGGTGCCTTCGGCGAAGATTTGGCCTCCCTTGGCAACAATCATGGCGGCGGCGTCCACACCAGATCCCGAGGCGCCTTTGACGACGGTGCCGGCTTCAATGGTCAAGGCTTGACCCGCGTTCACGAACACGTAGCCGTCCAGGATGTACGTCTTCTGACAAGTCCACGTGTCTGTGCCGGTGCCTTGGCCAACGTCGCTGATGACCTCAAGGGGACGGTCTGCAATGGGCGGGCAGTCGCATTGTGCGGTGGCCGCGAATGCGGAGAGGGATGCCGCAAGGGCGAGAGAAACGTGTTTCATGTTGTGAATGTGCTTGGGACAAAATTGCGCCGCGAATTCAACGTCAGCGTCACCTTGGATTTACGACTGTGTTAAGGGAACGTTGTATCAAGAAAAAGCCCAGCAGCTCGAGGCGGCGGGGCGTTCTCTCGTCGGGGTCGCCGACGTGCGCGTGGTGCGCTCAGAGCGTGTAGGACAGGCTCAGGGAGAAGGTTCGGCCTTGCGTGTTGGCCAACCAGTTGTAGTCCACGCCTTGGAAGGTGTAGGTCTTCCGGTCGAGTGGGTTCAAGAGGTTCCGGGCCCGGAAGCGCAGGGAGAAGTTCTCGCCAAAGCGCTGCGACACGTTGAAGTCCAACGCAGGGGTGGGGCGCTGGTAGATGTCCGGCGCGCCGCCTTCTGTGACAAGGAGCAACTTGTCGCCCTGCACGTTGAACGCCACGGCGGCGTTGAACTTGGCGCTGTCGCCCTGGTAGTTGAGCATCGCGTTGACGATGTAGGGGCTCTGCCCAAACAACGGACGGGTGTCGGGGTGGTTGGGGTCTGTCGCCCGAATGACCTCCAATTCCTCGTCCCAAATGCGGGCCTCCGACTTGATGAAGGTCACGTTCCCAGTCAAGCTGAAGTTGTCCAAGGCGGGGCTGATGGACCCGAGTTGCTTGCGGCCTTCGAATTCCAAGCCGTAGACGTTGGCGTAGGGAATGTTGGACCACGTGTACTCGGTGTTCACCGCAGCGAGAACGGACGTCTGCTCGATCGGGTTGGTGAAGCGCTTGTAGAAGATGCTGGCGCTGAGCACCTCACCCAAGTTGGGGTAGCGCTCCAGACGCAAGTCGATGTTGTCGATGGTGGTCTCCTGCAAGTCGGGGTTGCCTTTCAAGGTCTCCAGCCACTCGAAGTTGAACGAGCGGAAAGGCGCCTTCTCACGGAACACCGGACGGGCGATCGTGCGACTGTAGGCGAAGCGCAGGTTGGTCATCTTGATCGCGTCCAGTTCACCCAAGGTGTACGTCAAGTTCATGCTGGGCATGAAGTCCAATTCGTTCAAGCCGCCCTGCAAGGCGTCGATTTGCTCCGGCGTGAGGTTGTCGACCATGTCGATTTTCCGGCTGCGGATGCTCATGTCGGCAGACTCGACGCGGAGGCCGACGTTGCCTGAGAGGCGCTCACTCTTGCGGACGTCCAACATGCCGTACCCGCCCCAAACGTTCATGTACGCATCGTCGGTGTTCACCAAGTCGGTGAGCAACACGGTGGTCAAGTATCCGTTGCCGCCGCCGTTGGGGTTGACCACGAAGTTGTCCGCGCTGAAGTAGGCGTCGAGGTTGCCGTCCACCTCGTTCAAGAGGTTGGCGTTTGTCGCCTCAAACCCAAACTGGTTCTCCTGGTGCTGACGCGTGGTGCGCACGAAGCTGGCGCCGGCAGAGAACTTAAAGTCTTCCGCCCAAGTCGTTTCGATGGGCTGCTCGAAGTGCACCTTCACGTCGGTGCGGTTTTCTTGCAGCTCGCGGAAGTAGCGGGTGGGCGAGGGGTACAAGCTTTGGTTCACGCTGTAAGTGGTGTCCACTTCGGTGGGCACGTCGATGTGGTCCAGGGTGAAGGTGCCTTCGTTGTTGATCTCCTCAATCACCAAGTCCAAATCGCTGCCCCAGTCCGCAGGAATCGCGCCGTCGTCCACAAGATCGTCGATGACGTCTTCCAAGTCGTCCATGTTGTACTGGCCGTCGGGGCCGTGGAAGGTCGCTTGGTCGGCGAAGGTGAGGGTCTCTTCTTGGTAGTTGTTGAAGAAGACGCGCAGGTCAGGGGTGTTCAACGTGCCCTGAGAGTGAGAAGCTGTCCAACGGATCTTCGCGTCGGTGGCGGGCAAGAAGTGTTCACCACGCGCCTGGAAGATGTTGAGCTCGCGGCCCTCGTAGCGGTGGGTGATCTGCTGCTGGAACGCGTCGGTGTCGCGGGGGTTGACGCCGTCTTGCAAGCGCGTGGACGACGTCCCGCTCATGTTGGGCATCGCCATCAAGCTCACCTTGTTGAACTCGTTGAGCTTGTATGACAAGTTCAACAGCGCGTTCCACTTGTAGGTGGCGTCGGTGCGCGCGTCGTTGTAGTAGCGGTCCAGTCCGAGGCTGTCGCCTTCGATGCTGCCCCCGGCGTAACGGCCGTACTCGCCGCCTTCGTAGTGGTTGAAGTTTTGGCCCCACTGCAAGCCCATGATGTAGCCGAGTGGACGGCCAAACAACTTGGTCTGGTTGCCCAAGCTCAAGCTGTGGCTCCAGTTCAATGGCGCGGTGCGGCGGTTGACGGCCCACGTGTTGGAGAAGCTCTGGCCAATGGTGGTGAGGTTGCGGTTGATTTCCTCGCCGAGGGGCACCATGCCTTCGGAGTTCAAGGCGTTCAAACCTTGGCTTCCGCTGAGGTCGACGAGTTCGCCGTTGTTGTTGTCGAGCTGGGACAGCACCTGGGTGATGTTGGTTTGGCCGGGGCCGTTGCCGATGCCGCCTTGAACCACGCCCAAGTCGTTGAGCTGGTCGCCGTAGCCGAGGTAGACCAACGCGTCAAAGTAGTTGGCGCTTTGCTGGTAGGGCCACGCACTGGAGGTCAATCCAGTCACTTCGCTGGGCAAGCTTCGGCTGCCGTCGTCGAAGCCGAGCCAATCGGTGGCGCCGGTGTTGGACGTTAAGACATCCTGCATGCTGGTTTGGTCGTTGAAGCCCACCGTGGTGCTGTAATTCAATGACAAGTCCTCGGGGAAGTCCTTGGTGTCCACGCTGATGTAGGCGCCGGCCCAGTCGCCGGGGAGGTTGGCGGTTTGGGTCTTGACAATGACCAAGTTGTCCACCAAGTTGGTGGGGAAGAGGTCCATCTCGATGCTGTTGCGTCGAGGGTTCATGGAAGGCACCTCTGCGCCGTTCAGGGTGGTCTTGATGTAGCGGTCGCTCAAGCCGCGCACGAAGACGAAGTTGCCCACGGTGCTCACGCCGGGGACACGCTTGATCGCGCCGGCGGCGTCGCTGTCGCCGGCCTGCTTGATTTGCTGGCTGCTCACAAAGTCCATGCTCGCCGCACTCTTCTTCTTGATGTTCTCCATGTACACGTCGCGCGAGCGGTCCACCTTGGCCACGACCTCCGCGGCCTGCTCAATCACGTACGTTTCAATGAAGAGGTTGAAGTCCAACAACGTCACGCCGTCCGTCACGGTGACCGTGGAGGTTTGGGGCGTGTAGCCGATGAAACTTCCAGTCACTTCGTACGACCCTGGGGCCAAACCTTCCAANGANTAGTTNCCGTCNAGGTCNGCCATGGCGCCCTTGTACGGGTCCATGATCACGACGTTGGCGCCGATGAGGGTTTCGCCGGTCTGGGCGTCGGTCATCGTTCCGCGGATGGTTCCTTGNGCGAGTGCGGTGGTGAGCAACAAGCACTGCGCGAGGAGAGAGAGGAATGTTNTNGGCATNATCCAGGTGANTTCTTTGCAAAGNTNTCGGGGACCTTGAAACACCTGGGTGAAGCCAACGTTAAGGAATTGTGACGGCCCTCAAGCCACTCCAACGCCGCGCAAGGCCCTCACCACATCTGGGCGAAGAGCACGGCCATGGCAACTTTCAGCCACGCCGAAACAAAGACGACGTTCTGNTGCCANGCNCTGACGGNGCCGACCACCAAGAGGACGGCCCANGATGCGAGCCACGCGACGTGCGCGCCCTCGAGCCAGGCGCATGTGCCGCCGAGGGCAGACCACACGACGACGTTGACCGCGAGCCCGCCTTGGTTTTGGCGCGACGTGAGTTGCGAGGCCCATGTGCGGTGGCCTGCTNCGCGGTCTCCTTCCAGGTCTTGCAGGTCCTTGACCCACTCNCGTGTGNNGTTNAGNCCCCAGAGCGTGACGGTGGCCAGNAGCCACATTTGGTCTGCANTTCCGGTCAAGTCCAACGGACGGCCAGTGGCCATGCGCGCCCACACCAGCAAGGCGGCCACGCACACGGACACGGCCAAATTNCCGNCGATGCCNCGGCCTTTCAGCANGGGNGANTAGATGTACAACACGACGGACAGCGCGGCCGTGAACACGATGGGCCAGGACGAGCCCAGGTGGGAGGCCAACGCGCCACTCCAGCACAGGGCCGCCGCCGACAACCCCCAATGGGTCACAATGACCACACGGCGCTTCAGGGTGCGTCCGATGCGCGCGCGCTTGGGCTTGTTGATTCGGTCCTCCTTGACGTCGAAGAAGTCGTTGATCAAATTCCCAGCAGCCCCAACCAGCATGGGCACGGCCAGCCAGCCCCACATGGCGCGGTCGGCCAGGGCTTGCAACGGGACTCCCAGCCAGCGCATCGCCACCAGGACCATGACGCCCATGGCGAGCACGTTCCACGGCCGGATGGACAGGAACCAATGAAGCAANGATTGACNCGGAGAGGTGGTGGCCATGNCGCGAAGTTAGCCGTGCGTGGCGTCGATCATGCGCCCGCCTTCCACCGTGGTGAGGGCATAATTGAACCCGCCGTGGATGGCGTGGGCGCCGTGGCTCCCGTCTTTTCCCAATGCCAAATACCCCACCTGCAAGTNGGCCGTCGGCATGCGCTCCATGATGCGGTGCACGGCTTCTTCGCATGCGTCTTGCGGCGACCGCCCTTGGCGCATCAGCTCCACCACGAGGAAGGACCCCACGGTCTTCATCACCGCTTCACCCAGCCCTGTGGCCGTCGCGCCGCCGACTTCAGGGTCGACGAAGAGGCCCGCCCCCAGGATGGGGCTGTCGCCAACGCGGCCGTGCATCTTGTAGGCCAGCCCGCTTGTGGTGCATCCACCGGCCATCTTGCCATCGTCGTCCAAGGCCAAGATCCCAATGGTGTCGTGGTTCTCAATGTTGATGACAGGGGCGTAGTTGGACGTCTTGCGCCACTCCATCCACGCCCGCCGCGATTGTTCGGTCAGGAGGTCGCACGTGTCCATGCCCAGCTCGCGGGCGTACTGCTCCGCGCCGGCGCCGGCCAACATCACGTGGGGCGTGTCTTCCATCACTTTGCGTGCGAGCGACAGGGGGTGGGCCAGGTTTTGGACGAANCACACCGAGCCGGCGTTGCCCGTNTCGTCCATGCAGCACGCGTCCAGGGTGACGTNNCCGTCGCGGTCGGGCAGGCCGCCGATGCCCACACTCAGTCCTGTTCCGTCNGCTTCCACGATCCTGGCGCCGGCCTCGACCATGTCCATGGCGCCNCCGCCTTGCTGCAANGCCANGAAGCCGGCTGCGTTGCACTCGATGCCGTGGTTCCACGTCGCAATCATTTTCGCTTGCCCAGAGGCAGGGCGTGCGGGTTGGGTGGGGGAGGTGGTTTGGGCTTGAAGCATGGATTCCAAACTCCAAGGGGACAGGCCCAATGCGGCGGCGGTCGCACCGAGCTTCTTCAGGAAGGATCTGCGGGAGGCATGGCTCATGCCCGGAAGTTCGTCACTTCTGGGGCTTAAACCAACGCAAGACCAGCCATGGCAAGAAGGTCAGGTCGGCCAGCACCGCGAAAAGCAGCGTCAGGCTGATGAGCAACCCGATGTGGAACGTGCCNAGGAACGAGGACGAGGTCAGCGTCAGGAAGCCGCNACACAGGATCAAGCTCGTCACAATGATGGCCTTNCCCGTGGACAGGAAACTGCGCTTGACCGCCCACGCCAGNGATTTGCCCTGCGCCANTTGAAGGCGNAGNTTGCTGAGGAAGTGGATCGTGTCGTCCACCGCAATNCCAAACGCCACNGTGAAGATGATGCCCGAGGTGACCTTCAGGTCGAGCCCCAACATCACCATGATGGCCCCAATCATGGCCANNGGCANCACGTTGGTCACCANNCAAATCAACACCATGACCCCGCTGCGGAACAGCAACCCTGCCANNAGGGCCACCGCGGCCAGGGCGAGGCCCAAGCCACCCACCATGTCCGAGGCCAGGGAGGCGTTGTTCACGTCCACCAAGTGGGCCGTGCCGGTGACGTGCCATTCGGTGCCTTCCGGCATGTTCTCCTCGCACCAAGCATCGAGCGCGTCGTTGCGAAGGGCCAGTGCCTGGGACCCCACATCTTCCACCTTGCCCAGGATGCGCACCTGTTTGCCGTCCTGCGCCACCATGGCGGACCACTGCCCAGAGCGCTCCATCAATTTTAGGATGCGCTTGAGCGTGCCTGCGGATTGCGGCACCTTGTATTGGTCTTCGCGGTCGCCCATGTACCCACGGTGGGCCATTTTGACGGCGGTTGCAGGACCCAGGATGGCGCCCACCCCGTAGTCTTCGCGCAAATGCCCCTCCAGGGCGTCCAGCGCCACGAGCATGTCGGCTTGCTGCACATCCTCAGGCATGGTCACCGACAACTCAAACGGCCGCACCCCCGCAAATTCCCGCTCGAAGAACACGAACTCTTGCCGGAAGGGGTCGTCTTCGCGCAAGTCCTCGATGAGCTTGTTGTCCACGCGCAATTGGGTCGACAGGGCCGTGGAGGCGCCAGCCACCAACACCCAAAGCCCAGCCAGGGCCAGCTTGTGCCGAAGCGTCCACCGCAACATCCGCAACAAGGTGTGGTTCCAGAACACCCCGGAGCCTTGGCGCGACACGGCAGGCGGCGGGGCCAGCACCATCACGGCAGGCAGCAAGGTGAAGGCCAGGACGTAGGCGACGCCCACACCCACGGCTGCGTACAGCCCAAAGTCGTGGATGGGCCCAATGGAGCTTGTCAACAGTGTCAAGAACCCGAGCGCCGTGGTGACGGACGTCAAGAAGGTGGCCAGTCCGACCTCCTTGAAGGCCTTGAGCATGGCGTCACGGTGGGAGACGTCGCTCCGTCGCTCGTCGTAATACCGCGTCAGCACGTGCACCACGTCGGAGATGCCCACCACAAAGAGGATGGTCGGCAACACCACCGTCATGACGTCGACCGCTTTGCCCGTCGCCACCATGATGCCCAACGTCCACAGCCCGCTGACGAGCACCACGGCCAAGGGCACCATGACGCCCCATGCCGTGCGGAAGGCGAACCACAAGAAGGCGATGAGCAGCACAATGCCCACGCCCACAAACCACGTGACCTCGCGTTCCATGACGCCCACGTAATGGTCCTGGGCCACGGCACGACCGGCGACATGGACGCCTTTCACATGGACGCTTCCGCGCTCGGCATCGGCTTTCCAGGCGAGCACCGCGGCGGCCAGGCTGTCGCACCCGGCCTTGCTCAACCCTTGGGCGTGCTGGAGGGTCAGGGCCACGGCGCGGCCGCTGGGGCTGACGAGGTTGCCCATGACGTCGTCGCGCGCCCGAAGCCTCGCCAGATCCTTGCTCAGTTGCTCGGCATCCGCCCAGTCCAACAGCGGCCGCTGGAAGGCCATCCCGCTCAGCGGGTCCCGGACGGGCAAGTTGAGTCGGGTCGGGGACTGCACGCTTTCCACGGCCGGGAGGGCGCGCCGGGCTTGCACGTGGCCATCGACCTCGGCCAGGAGCGCCTGCGACAGGCTGTCGCCTTCGAACCCGACAATCAAGAAGTCGTTGTCGCTCCCGAACTGGTCGCGGAAGTCACGGTAAAACTGGGTCTCGGGGTGGTCGGCGGGAAAGAACTGCTCAAAGTCGTAGTTGAATTCGAGCTGGGACGCTTGCCACCCCATGAATGCGGTAACCAAAACCAAGGCGGCCAAGACGGCGCGCGCGGCGCGTTTCCAAAGGGCGGGGACGTCCATGATGCAAAGGTGAAACACGCTTGTCCATCCAGGGTTCAAGCGGCCACAAAAAAGCCCCGCCGAAGCGGGGCCTTTCCATGTTCACAGGGCTCAGGTCAGTTGTCCTTCACCTCTTCAAAATCGACGTCTGTCACTTCCGCATCGTCGCCAGCGGCTTCACCGGCAGGCTGCCCTTGGGCGCCCGCGGCGTCACCTCCGGATTCTTGCTGCGCCGCGTACATCTCCTGGCTGGCGGCTTGGAACGCGGTGTTCAAAGTCTCCAAGCCGGCTTTGCATGCGTCCACGTCTTGGGCGGCGTGCGCCTTCTTGAGGCTCTCGAGGGCCTCGTTGATGGGCGCCATCTTCTCTGCAGGAATCTTGTCGCCAAACTCCTTGAGCTGCTTCTCGGTTTGGAACACCATGCCGTCGGCCTGGTTGAGGACGTCTGCGCGCTCCTTGGCTTGGGCGTCCGCGTCGGCGTTGGCCTCGGCGTCTGCCTTCATGCGGGCGATTTCATCGTCGCTCAAGCCGCTTGACGCTTCAATCTTGATGCTCTGCTCCTTGCCGGTGGCTTTGTCCTTGGCGCTCACGTTGATGATGCCGTTCGCGTCGATGTCGAAGGTCACCTCGATCTGAGGCACGCCCCGTGGGGCAGGGGGGATGTCCGCCAAGTGGAAGCGGCCGATGGTTTTGTTGTCGGCAGCCATGGAGCGCTCGCCTTGCAACACGTGGATTTCCACGCTGGGCTGGTTGTCGCTCGCCGTGGAGAAGGTCTCGGACTTCTTGGTGGGGATGGTGGTGTTGGACTCGATGAGCTTGGTGAACACGCCGCCCATCGTCTCGATGCCCAAAGAAAGTGGGGTCACGTCGAGGAGCAACACGTCCTTCACGTCGCCAGTCAACACGCCGCCTTGGATGGCCGCGCCCACCGCCACAACTTCGTCGGGGTTCACGCCCTTCGAGGACTCCTTGCCGAAGTAGGCCTTCACCGCGTCTTGCACGGCAGGGATGCGGGTGGAACCGCCCACGAGGATGACTTCGTCAATGTCGTCCTTGTCGAGGCCTGCGGCCTTCAAGGCGCTCATGCATGGCTCGATGCTGCGCTTGACGAGGGAGTCCACCAACTGCTCAAACTTCGCGCGGCTCAGGCTGCGCACCAAGTGCTTGGGC
>PBWG01000026.1 GCA_002729115.1 Crocinitomicaceae bacterium
AACACCTTGTCGGTGTTTGGGATGGAAGTGACAGAAGTCGTCATCCACAAGATGTCGGAGGGCATTTTCTACGCCCAATTGGTGGTGAGTGACGGCATTCGAGAAGAGCGCATCGACTCAAGGTCTTCAGACGCGGTGGCCATCGCGGTCCGGTTTGGATGTCCCATCCGCTGCAGCGCCCAAGTGATGGAAGCGGCAGGGGTAGAGTTGGACGCCACCGACCAGGATTCGCCAGAAGAGGCCTCCAAGTCGGTCTCGCAAGAGGAGGTGGACGACACCCCGAGCTTGGAGGACCTCAAGCGTCAATTGGACGAAGCCATCGCAAAGGAGAATTACGAGCGTGCTGCGGAGCTGAAAAAGCAAATCGACGCGTTGGGAGGCTGAGTATCTTCGCACCATGACAAAATCTGTTGGCATCATCATGGGGAGCAAAAGCGACCTCCCGGTGATGGAAGGCGCGCAACGCGTGCTCCAGGAATTGGGGGTCGAGTGTGAAATGACCGTGGTGTCTGCCCACCGCACCCCCGACAGGATGGTGGACTACGCACGTGGTGCGGCCGACCGTGGCGTCGGTGTGATTGTCGCCGGGGCAGGAGGTGCGGCGCATTTGCCCGGCATGACAGCCTCGTTGACCCCGCTGCCCGTCATCGGCGTGCCCATCAAGAGCAGGAACAGCATCGACGGGTGGGACAGTGTGTTGAGCATCCTCCAAATGCCCTCAGGTGTGCCTGTGGCGACGGTCGCTCTGGATGGAGGCACCAACGCAGGGATTTTGGCCGCCCAAATCCTCGGCGCCACAGACGACGCGCTCCGTGAACGCATCGCCGCCTTCAAGGAGGGTCTCAAAGACAAGGTCATGGCGTCGATTCAAGACGTGGAAGGGCACAAGCCGGCATGACCAGTTACACCCCTTCAGAACTGGATGCGCGGAAATTGCATCAGTGCCTCCTCGGCGGCATTGCGCCCCGTCCCATCGCTTTTGTCAGCACGCAAGACGCGCAAGGGCGCGTGAACCTCGCCCCATTTTCGTACTTCAACGTGTTCTCTGCGAACCCGCCCCTGTTGGTGTTTTCACCTGCCCGTCGCGGCCGGGATGGCAGCACCAAGCACACATGGGACAACGTCCAGCGCGTGCCAGAGGTGGTGGTGAACTTGGTTGACCACGCCATGGTTCATGCGTGCTCTCTGGCAAGCACCGACTACGCAGAGGGGGTGGACGAATTCGTGAAGACGGGGTTGACGCCCCTGGCGTCCGACCATGTGGCGCCTCCCCGTGTGGCCGAGTCGCCGGTCCAGTTGGAATGCAAGGTGGTGAAGTTGGAATCCCTGGGAGAACAGGGTGGTGCGGGACAGTTGGTGTTCGCCGAGATTGTCAAAATGCACTTTCGCGACGACGTCGTCAACGACGCTGGGGTGCCAGACGCCATGTTGTTGGACCTCGTGGGCCGCTGTGGCGGCGACCATTACGTCAGGGCCCACGGCGACGCGCTCTTCACCGTGGCCAAACCCTTGGGTGTGATGGGCATGGGGGTGGACGCGCTGCCAGAGGACGTCCGAACCAGTCGGGTGTTGACCGGCAACCAGTTGGCCATGTTGGGTGGGGCGGAAGCCTTGCCGGACGAAACCGACGTGAACGAGCACAAGCTCTTGGAGCTGGCAGACTTGTTCATGGAGCACGAGGACGACGGGGCCGCGTTGGAGCAGGCCCTCCACCAGCACGCGGCGTCCCTTCTGGACCAGGGCATGGTGGATGAAGCGTGGAAAACACTTCTGTCATTCAACGCCGGATGACCTCCAAACCCGGGGGCTGAAGCGTACTTTTGGACCATGGCATTTGAAGTGAAAGGCACCCTGAAGAAGCTGTTCGATCAGCAAGACTTCCCCAGCGGATTTTACAAGCGCGACTTCGTGGTCACCACGATGGAGCAGTACCCCCAAGACATCAAGTTCTCCGCGTTGAAGGAGAAGTCTGAGCAGTTGGGCCAATACTCGGAAGGCGACGTGTTGAACGTGAAGTTTGACCTGCGTGGCCGCGAGTACAACGGACAGTACTACGTCGATTTGAATGCATGGCGTGTGGAGCGTGCCGATGCGTCTGGGGCGGCCCCAGCGCCAGGTGCGCCTGAAGCCGTGAGTGCAGCGCCCATGCCGGCGGTGCCTCCCATGCCGTCNGCNCCTGCAGGCGACGACGANTTGCCATTCTNACATNCGCANCCGTGACCGACCACGGTCCGNCNTCGCCCATNGAACGNGCTCTGAACGCTTACGCGCGGGCTTTCCAGCGCTGGCTTCCGAGCCCGTTTGCCATTGCGGTGGTGTTGACCTTCGTGGCCGCCGGATTGGCCCTCGCCAGTGCGACGCCTGCCTCCGTGGTGGAGGCTTGGACCACAGGGTTGTGGAACCCAGGTTTGTTGCGGTTTGGCTTCCAAGCGATGTTCATGCTCGTGCTGGGGCACGTGCTCGCGTTGGCGCCTCCTGTCCTTCGGGGACTGAACAAGGCTGTTCGATGGGTGACGGTGACGCCGCGGTTCGCGCCAGCGAAGGTGGCCCTCATGAGCATGGTGTTGGGGTGGTTGAATTGGGGCCTTGGCCTGGTTGCGGGTGCCATTTTGGTGCGCGGTGTGCTGGACGACATGCAGAAGTCGCATGACTCGATGGGATTGCGGTCGTTGTCGAAAGGCATGCTTGGTGCGGCCGGATACACAGGTCTGCTGGTGTGGCACGGTGGTCTCAGCGGGTCAGCTCCATTGAAAGTGGCTGAATCAGGACATTTGGCTTCCTTGGTCCCTCAGGCGTCTTGGGCCCCGACGCTGCCTGAAACCCTGCCATTGACTGCCACGGTGTTTGCCCCGTGGAGTTTGATGGTCACGGCTGCGGTCGTGGTCGCGGTGGTGGGGCTGTTTGCGTGGTTGGGAAGCCGGGTGCATGGCCGGCCTGACGCGGGGGTGGTGACATCCACGCCTGAGGGTGAGAATCCAGCCAGACAGCCTGTCGAATCTGCTCCAACCTTGGGCGGCGCGGCGGAGGCGATGGACACCAGCCCTTGGGTCGCATGCGGTCTTGGCGTGGTGACGTTGGGCGGCGCGTGGTGGTGGGCCCACCAAAGTTCAGGGGGCATGACGCTTTCGTTTGTCACCCCCGATTGGATCAACATGCTCCTTCTTGCGCTGGCGCTCCTTGCCCATGGCCAAGTGCGCGGGTTCTTGGCGGCGTTGGACAAGGCGATTGGCGGGGCGTCAGGCATCCTGATCCAATTCCCTTTGTACTTCGGCATCATGGGCATTGTGACAGGAACGGGGTTGGGCCAAACGTTGGCAGGGGCGTTGGTCGACGCCACGTCTGCATCGTGGCTCCCGCAGACGTTGTTCGTGTCGGCCGGGGTGCTGAATGTGTTTGTGCCCAGCGGAGGGGGGCAATGGGCCGTCCAAGGCCCCCTGGTTTTGGAGGCCTGCCACGCACTCGGCGTGTCTTGGGAACGGGGCATCATGGCGATGGCCTTCGGCGACGAGCTGACCAACATGTTGCAGCCCTTCTGGGCCCTTCCGCTCCTGGGAATCACGGGCCTGTCCGCCCGCGACATCTTGCCCTACACGTTGCTGGTGATGGTGACGGCCGCGTTGGTGATGCTTGTGGGGATGTCTTTTTGGTGATTCTGATTGTTTGAGCCCAACCTCATGACCCCAGAATTCCACACCCACACCCTGCCCAACGGATTGAGGGTGATCCATGCCCACAAGGCGGGTCAGGTGACGCATTGCGCCTTGGTGNTCAACGCAGGCACGCGGGATGAACAGAAGGGAGAAGAGGGGCTGGCCCACTTCATCGAACATGTGCTGTTCAAGGGCACGACCAAGAGAAAGGCGTTCCACATCTTGAATCGCATGGAGTCGGTGGGAGGGGAGATCAACGCTTACACGACCAAGGAAGACACGTGGTTGACCAGCTCACAACGGAACAAGGACACGGAGCGCGCCCTCGAGTTGTTGGCCGACGTCGCCTTTCGAAGTGTGTTTCCGAAGGGCGAGCTGGACAAGGAGCGGGACGTGGTGCTTGATGAAATTGCCGGTGTGGACGACACTCCAGGAGATGTCATCTTTGAGACGTTTGACAGCCACTTGTTTGGGGATCACGCCTTGGGGCGTCCCATCTTGGGCACCCCGGGCAGCGTCAAGGCCCTCACCAGGGACCAGGTGTGCAGTTTTGTCGACACGTGGTACCGACCCACCAACATGGTCTTGGGGGTGGTGGGCAATGTGACGTGGACNGAGACCTTGTCGTGGGNGGAACGGCATTTTGCCGAAGTGGGACGAGGCGACGCATATCCGTNCCCGGTCAGGGTGGCGCCCCCTCAGCACGCAGGAACTTTTTGTGTGGAGCAGCGTCGCAACGTCCAGCAGGTGCACCATGTGATGGGGGGCATGGTCCCTGGAGGCGACCACAAAGACAAGCTCGCGATGACCATGGTGGCCAACGTGCTCGGTGGCCCGGCGATGAATTGCCGTTTGAACTTGAACATCCGTGAGAAGCATGGGATGGCGTACCACATTGAAGCCAACCACATGATGCACCAAGACGTGGGGGTGTTCAACGTGTACTACGGCACGGATGTCCGGTTTCACAAACGCGTGTCCGACCTCGTGCGCCGGGAGGTTGACAAGATGCGCCACACCAAGTTGGGCGTGCGGCAGCTCCACGAAGCGAAACAGCAGCTGTTGGGCCAAATCGCACTCAGTCACGAACATGGCGGCCACGTGTTGTCTGGGCTGGCCAAGACGTTTCTCGTGCACGGCCGCGTGGAAACGTTGGATGCGGTGTTGAAGGCGATCGAGGCCATCACAGCAGAAGAACTGCGGGAAGTGGCCCACACTTGGCTCGACCCTCAGTCCATGGGGTCGGTGACCTTTCTGCCGGATTGACGTAGGGATGCCTCAGTCCCGGCTGAAGGTGTGCCAGTCGTTGTGACGCTCCTCGATGCCGTTTTTCACCGACCGGATTTTCAAGGCCAGGGTGGCCCAAAGGCGTTCATCCTCCTCCAGCAGGGCCTTCATCGCGTCGTCGTCGTTGTCCGCGGCCAAGGCCATGTTGGCCAACACCTCATGCCCATGAGACCGAAGCCACTGCACCGCACGCCCATCGCCCTCTGCCCCCCGGCACAGCGCCATCAATTCTGGATGTCCTTCGTTGTGAAGCCAATCGCGTGCAGAAGGTTGGTTGTGCAATGCGTGCACGAACAAGCCCAGCTCGGGGTAGCCATGCCCGAGAAGCCAATCTCGCAAATTGTCGTTCCCTGAGATGGCTTCACCCCAGGCGAGCAACACTTTGGTGGGGTAGCGTTTGGCCATGGAACAAAGGAACGGAACCCGAAGGGAAAGAGTACCTTCGCGGCCTTGGAACAACGCGTATTCACCCCCACCTTTTGGCTTCTTTGTGCAGGCACTGTCCTGTTCATGGCCAGTTTTGGGATGCTCCTTCCAGAGCTCCCAGGGTACCTCGAGACGTACGACGCAGGGCACTTGATTGGGTGGATTGTGGCGCTGTTCACGGTGGGCGCGTTCTTCAGCCGGTTTTTTTCAGGCCGAATCGCGGACCGCGCCGGACGAAAGCCGGTCATGCTGTTTGGCACTGCGGTGACGGCCCTGGCAGGGCTGGCGTACATCGGGGTCGATTGGCTGGACGATGCGTCCTTCGCGGTGTCGGTGTTTTTGACCATTCGGTTGTTGCATGGCTTGTCCACGGGATTTCGACCCACAGGCACGAGTGCGTTTTTGACGGACCTCGTGCCCATGCATCGGCGCGGCGAGGCGCTGGGCTATTTGGGGGTGGCCGGCAACGCAGGCATGGCCCTGGGGCCCTCGCTCGGCAGTTGGCTGGCGGTGGATTTTGGGTACGACGCGATGTTTGCAGCCAGCAGCTTGCTGGGGGTGGTGTCGTACNTCATGACTCNAANGCTTCCTGAGACTTTGCCCAANGCGCGGCCCGTCTCCATNGAGGATTTGAACGTCTTTCAAGGAGGCACGGTGGAGCCTGCGGCGTGGCCNGCNGCGTTGTTTTTGTTGCCGGTGGCGGTGGCGTTTGGGACGTTTTTGACGGTGACTCCCGANCTCGTGGAAGGGCTTGGCTTTGTGTACAAGGGATCNTTCAACACCATTGTGGTCATCGCGTCCATCGCCATGCGTTTGGTGGCGGGCAAGGCTTCCGACAAATACGGGCGTCCTCAATTGCTGTTGATCGGGGCCGTGCTTCTGGCGCTGGGCATGTGGTTGTTTTCCGCGTCGACTTCTGTGCCTGTGTTGGTGGCGGCAGGGATTGTTTACGGCATGTCCGTGGGCATCAACATGCCGGCGATTTTTGCGTGGACGGTGGATTTGGCGCCAGAAGGGAAAGCGGCCACCGCCCTGGGCACCATGCTGATGGCGTTGGAGGTGGGCATTGGCGTCGGGGCCTTTGCCAGCGGGTCGTGGTACGCCTCTGATCCTTCTGTTTTGTTGACGTTGTACCTCGGATGCGCGTGGTGTGGCGTGGTCGGTTTGGGCTTCATGTTGTGGTGGATGCGCGTTCACAAAACAGAACGCGACAACTGTTGAGAACTCCGCCGCATAGGAGGCCGGATCCGGGTTCCAAAACCTACCTTGACACCATGGAATTGTTGCTCGAAAAACAGCTCAAGGAGGCGCAGGCGGACCGGAAATCGGTCATGCANGANTTCCTCCGCTTGAAGGCGGAACTNGTTCGCACCCAGCAGCGAAACGACGACTTGCGTTGCGAAAACCGCGCCTTGCGTGAGGCCTTACACGCGGCGGAGCATGAAGTCACCAACCTTTTCAGTTACGCCGCCCAAGCGGACAACGCGGAAGGTTGATTCCTCCTGGTCACGGCGTGTCGCTGTGAACAAAAAAAGCCACCCGGATNCAGGGTGGCTTTTTTGATGGCGCAAAAGGAGGCCTCAGGCTTCTTCCAATGTCAGGGTTGCAGAGGAAGCTGGGAATGCACGGTCCACCTTTTTGAACAGTCCTTGGAGCACCTTGCCTGGGCCCACTTCGGTGACGCTTGCCGCGCCATCGGCGATCATGGCTTGCATCGTTTGGGTCCAGCGTACTGGGGCGGTGAGTTGGGCGACCAGTTGGGTGCGAATCATCCCGGGATCCACTGTGGGTTCAGCGCTGACGTTCTGGTAAATAGGACAGCGTGGGGCTTCGATGGCCGCAGATTCAATGGCTTGGGCGAGTTTTTCCCGCGCAGGCTCCATCAGGGGGCTGTGGAAAGCTCCACCCACCGGCAGCATCAAAGCCCGGCGAGCGCCAGCCTCAGAAAGGGCGGCGCAGGCCGCCTCGACGGCGGGGACTTCTCCAGAAATGACCAATTGTCCTGGGCAGTTGTAGTTCGCCGCCACCACGACACCTTGGGTGTCGTTGCAAATGGTTTCCACCACCTCGTTGTCGAGACCGAGCACAGCAGCCATGGTGGACGGCTGAAGTTCACAGGCTTCCTGCATGGCGTTGGCGCGGGCGCTGACCAGTCGGAGTCCGTCTTCAAAACTCAGCGATCCTGCTGCGACAAGGGCGCTGAATTCACCGAGGCTGTGTCCGGCCACCATGTCGGGTTGGAATCGGTCCTCCAAGCATTCGGCCAAAACGACCGAGTGGATGAAGATCGCCGGTTGGGTGACGTTGGTTTGCTTGAGGGCCTCAGGGGTTCCTTCAAACATGGTGGACGCGATGTCAAAGCCCAANACGTCGTTGGCTTCNGNAAATCGGNGTTTGGCCAACTCAGANTGGTTGAACAAGTCCTGGCCCATNCCTGGGAATTGGGCACCTTGGCCCGGAAACACAAATGCGTTCATGAGAATCAAGAAAATTTGAGCGACAAACCTACCGCAAGAATTTGTTTCAGCTGCACACCTTGCCCCACATCGCCTAGGTCTCCGGGGATGTCGGGGTTGGGTTCGCGCAGCACGAGTTCCACGTCCTTGTCGTAAATCAAGGTCAGGCCCAGCGTTGTGGACAACCAACTGTTCACCCTGAGCGTCAAGACGTTGTCGGTGAAAATGTCGATGGCTTCCGGTTCTTCGAGGTAGTTGCTGAAGAGGTCGAGTCGCACGGCGTACGTGACGTTTTCGGTGACTTGTTCTTTGAGGCCGAATCGGATGTATCCACCGACCTCGTGGCGGGCACGCTCTCCAGGGAGCACCCCGAACAGGCCTTGGGCAGACAAGCTGTCGTCCANGACAAANGTGGACTTGGAGGTGAATGGCGCCACGAAAATGGTGGTGGTTTCGGTGGGTTTCATGTCCAACCCAAGGGCGAGGACCAGGTAGCCTGGCGCCATCAGGCGTGAGGTGACTTGGTTCACATCTGGCAAGCCATTGACGGTGGCGTAACCTGGGGCAAGTTGGGTTCGGAAACTTCCCAGCGCCGTGAGGGAACCCTTGTCCTTCAGTCGGCGACCAAGTTTGGTGGCCAACTCAATGCGGTCGTCGGTTTTCAGGATGATCTGGTCGTCCGGACGATGCAACAGTCCAAACGCCCCGTGAAACTCAGTGTCCCATCCAAAATCCGTCCCGTCGTATTCCCAAAATTGGTCCACCTTGGCGATGAGGCTTGCAGAGCTCTGNCCNCCNGCGGCCCANTGGCTCAGCTNAACCTGGCTGAACTGGACATTCACCAAGGTCTCGTGCTTGTGGTANACGGAGTCCGCGTCGCCCACCACGGGGGCGCGCAGTTTGGTTTCCGTGGCGCTTGGAAGGGGTGTGGCGATGGATTGGCCCCATGCACCCCACAAGAACCCCATGAACGTCAGAAGGGAGGAGACCTTCCGCAGGTTCACGTCAGCGAATCATTTGGATGTGACCCGTGTAGATGATGGCGCCGCGTCCACCTTTCTTTTTGATGGCAATGCGCCACGCAAACACTTCACCNCCNCTGCTGTAGTGCAAGCCTTCGCCNGTCACGGCGTTGCTGCCGTCCCAAGCTTCGTTGGGGTCTTCGCTGTAGAAGAGGACGTGGTTGCTGCGGTTCATGATGTGACACTCGTAGCTGGCGATCAGGTCCTGCCCAATGATGGAAGGTGCCCAGGCGTCGTTGAGGCCGTCGTTGTTGGGAGTGAAGGCGTTGGGAGCGTACACGTAGAGGTCCGTGGTCACGTCGATAGACTGGCTGTGCACGTCGGTGCAGCCAAATTCGTTCACCACCAACAGCTGGGTGTTGTACGTCCCTGGGCGTGCGTACTCGACAGAGGGATGCTCTTCGGCCGAGCCTTCTCCGTTGCCGAAAGACCAGATGTACTCAACTGCGCCCGTGGACATGTTGTCGAAGTCCACCACAGGGTCCACGAATTCCACCACGGTGTCTGGCAGCACTTCAAACATGGCCACCGGCGGCGTCCGGCCTTCAAAGGCTTGCTCGTAGGTGGTGTCCACAGCGCAAACNACCACATGTTCTCCGACCGTGTAGGTGTTGGACANGGTGAAATCGGCGTCGTAGAATCCGGGGAATTCCACATTCAATTCCAACGGAGACAAGAAATCCTCGTAGGTGGGGAATCCCGGAATGGACATGCTGAAGTTGGCTGCACCGGCCGATGAATTCAGCACCGACACCGTGGTCGGCAAGCAAATGCTTTCCTGCAAGAACGTCAATTCGGGGCGCGGCAGCCCTCGNACCACGAAGGGCTGGGCGGGACTGGTTTGGCTGCANCCGTGAAGGTTTTCCACNTCAATGACGATTTCGACAGCGCCTTCTTTCTCCAAACAAATGGAGGGCATGACTTGGTCCGCATCTTCAATGGTGAAATCGGTAATGTCCAAGTCGCCAAGAGGTGTGACGTACCAGTTGAAAGACAGGCTGTCGTCTTCACAGAAATCGTACATCCCGAGGTCGTGTGCCAACGGAATGCAATTGCCGTCGGCGGTGTCCAAACACGCTTGAGGGGCGTCGAGGGCAAACGAGGGCTCAGGGGTGGGGTTCACCATGATGGAGTCCACCAATCGGTTGGTGCAGAACAACGTGCCATCGACGCCCAAATCGTGCGCAAACCTCACCACAACAGCCATGGAATCCAGTCGAGGACAAGGGCTGGGGTTGATGTAGTTGTCGCATGCGCTGTTGATCGGACTTGGCGCGGCATTTCCAAAGATGTACTCCACGCCCGTGTTGAAGGGCAAGCCTTCGTTCAAGAGCCCGACCTCTGCACAACCTTGCGCAGGTGAGCACAATTCCTCAGGGAGCCCGAGGGTCCAGGCCAACACCGGGGTCGCCAAGACGTCCACCGTCCAAGTTTCCAAGTCGGACACGCAGCCCCGGTCGTCTTCCACACGGAGTCCCACCTCCATGAGCGCAGAAGGCGCAGGACCGATTCCCACGTCGGGAACAAGGGTGACCTGGTTGTCCATTTCAGTCGGGCTGTAGGTGTTTCCATGGAACCAAATGGGCGTGTACTCGCTCGACGCTTCGAAGTTGGTCACCTCCCACGTCAACGTGGCTTCCTCCCCTTGGCAAATGCCAGAAGGCCCGGTCAAGGCCACCGTGGGGGGAGCAAACACCACGAAGGTGCTGTCAAATTGGGCAGAACACACGAGGCTGTCCTCGCCTTGCACGTAGAGCAAGGACTTGGTGACTTCAAAAACGGTGGAATCGGCAATGACCTCGAAGGAGGTTTCGCTGCTGGGCACGTTGTCCAATTCAAGGCCAGTGGTGGCGAAGAACGAATACGATGTGCCGGGAAGGTTGTCGCCTTCGTTCATGTCCATGAAGTCGACGGTCCCGCCTTCACAGAACACCGGCGCCACAGTGAATTCCGGGGACAACACTGGCAGCTCAAATTCAGACGCCGTGGCGTTCAAGTTGGTGTTGGTCAACGCCGACGTGAAGCAGGACGCGAAGGTGCCCGAGCCTGGTATGATGTAGGGGATGGACCCAGACACTCCCACGGTCACGGGGTCGTCGATGCCTGCCACAATCAATTCAGAAATGTCGGTTCCGGTGGTCGCGTATCCAGGGTTGAACGTTTCTGTGGGGTCTTCAAACCCGTTGATGCCAAACCACGTGTAGTCGTCGGCCCCTGAGGCCACCCATGTGACTGTGTCGCCTTCGCATGCCAGCGCCGTCTCGAGGCTCAGGACCGGGAATTCAAGGGCGTACACCGTTTGGGTGGACGGCAAGGACACGCAGCCGTAGCTGTCGGTGACGACAAGGCTGACGTTCTGGTCGTGGATGCCGTCGATGGAGGGTTCGTACGCTGCAGGGAACGAAATGCTGGTAGTCGGCGCGTCGCTGGACACCGTTTCGTTGAAGGTGCTCGTGTTCCAATCCCAATCCCATGTCAGTCCGTCGCCCGCGAGGGAATCGGCGCCGGTGGCGAGTCCGACTTCCACTTGAATGCTTGCGCCGTCGCATGCCCATTCGGGAATGGTCCAATCCACGCTGGGCGTGGGCAACACGGTGAACGACCAAGGCTGTTCCACCACGCATTCGAATTCGGCGGGGGTGGAGTTGTAGTCCGAGTACACCACTGTGGCCACGCCAGTCACCACGGTGGCCGAGGTGAGGGGGCTCTGAGGAAGCACGTCGATAAAATACGCGTCGTCCTCGTTGATTTGGTGCGGGTAGCCGTCGTCCACCTGCCAGGAGAAGGATTCCGTGGCGCCGTTTTGGTCGACGAAGGAATTGAGCGTCAAATCCGCGCCTTCGCACATCACCAAGTCTCCTGCAGGACCACTTGTGTCGTCCCCTGTCACCGCGAAGGCCGGAGCCAAAC
>PBWG01000027.1 GCA_002729115.1 Crocinitomicaceae bacterium
CCGTGGCCACAGTCACCACCAAGGAGCTCTCCGCGCCAGGTGGACAATAGGGGTCGTTGAGCGTCGCCGTGTAGACCCCAGCGTCGCCCACCGCAACGTTGTCGATGACGACGAATTGGCCTTGGGCTTCAAAGCCGTCGGGCCCCGTCCAAACAACGTTTTCGGAATCGGCCCCCATGGAAATGGTCAATCCTTCGCAGGTCTCGATGTCCCCACTCAGCACGGGCGGAGCCAACGGCTGGTGAACCACGACCTCCAGCGAATCGTTTTCAATCTCGCATTCCCCGGTGTAGCCTTGTACCACGTAGATGCCGGCCGTGTTCGTGTTGGCGATGCCCACGTTGACCTCCAGTCCCGTGGCCGAGAAGTTGTTGGGCCCCGTCCATTGGTACAACCCGTTTTCAATGGGGTTGACGGCGAGTTCAAGCGGGTCGCCTAAGCAGGGATTCAGTTGCTGGTATGACGTCTGGTACTTCAGCGCACCGTAGTCCGAGAAGTAGCCGAATCGGGTGCCAGAAGAGGCGCCGCCGTTGATGATGCCCAAGTGAAATGGGGTGGAGGTGTTCTCGATTCTGGTGGCTTCGCCGACGGGGATTTGGCCTTCGAGTGTGGTCACCTGTGCGAACATCCAGTCGGTGTTGCCAGGCACCACGGCGAAATTGGTGGCGTTGATGACACCTGCGTTGCCATTGAAGAGGAAATCGCCTTGTCCCCCGTTGGGCACCAGAATGTTCAAACGCATGGTCTCGCTTGTGGAGCGCACGAAGACGGTCGAGGTGGATCCTGTGCATTTGACGCTGGGCAGTTGAGCTCCTCCCAATTCGCATCCAAATCCCGTCGATTGCCACAAGGCCACGGGGGCCGACGCCTCGATGAACGCCGAGGGCGTGTTCAGCGTGTGGCTGTGGGACTGTCCGGCTTGCAGGGTTGCCACCGTGGCGCCGTCGACTGTGACGGTGGTGTTGTTCTGCGTGGCGACAATCTGAAGCCGATCGTCTCCCCCCAAGTAGCCATGAACGGCGACGTATTCCGTGCCAAGCACTTGGTCGGGGACGATTTGGTCTCCCATGAGGTCGAGACAGCCTCCACCGAACATGGCGCCGCTGGCAGAGTCGTCGTGCACCGTGACCGCCACAGGCAAATTGGACGTGATGACCGTGCCCGTCGCATGGTCAGCCGCCCCCGACCCGGAAGCCCGGCCTGAGTAGGTGGAACCTGCAAACGGCAAGTTGACGTCGAAGGAAACGCCGGCAGGGTGACCAATGAGATCCTGGGTGGGCGTGATGGTCACGACCGTGTTGGCTTCCGTCGCCACGATGTCGAACCCAGAGGTGGTGTTGAACCCGTTGTCGGTGAAGTTTTGGAACGGCAGGTGAAAGGATGTCCCCAAGGCGTTTTCGCCTTTCAATGCAAAAATGTCCGGGTTGTTGACGTGGCTCACCTCGTAATACGCGGACACGGCGGCCGAGCTGGTGATTCGGACCCCTTTGTCCAACACCTCGTTGAAAGGTTGGTTCTCGTGAACCGTGACCAACGACGTGAGGTCGAGGCTGTAGGCACTCGAGGCGGGAATGGTGAACTCAAACGCGTCGTAGGCGTCGTTGGCCGGCATGTCGACCGTGACGTCGGCAGGGACGTCGAATGTGGCGAAACGAAGGTAAATGGGCAGGTCTCCGTGCCCAGAAATCACCTCCGGTGCCACGAACCAAAACTCGTCGTCCACCTGGCCCCACAAGGTGCCCAGGCACAACGACAGCATCCAAAAACTGGTCAAGTTCTTCATCGCTCCGAAGTTACTTTTCAGATGAACACCGTCAACCTCACGTCAGCGCGTGAGCCAAAGGCCAGGCAGGAGCTCGTGAAGGTTTTCATGGCGCGAAAATAGGGGGCGATGTCCTGTCAAATCACATCCATGCCCCACGGTGACCGTTCACCTGGGCGCAAGCCAAGTCTCGAATCTGCAACGCCGTGGAGGTGGGGAGGTAGGGCAAGACCGCCACGCCGGAGGCCGTGTGAAACGTGAGGTGCGCGACACCACGTCGGGCTTGGATGCGGTTTTGGGTGAATTGGACGGCTTGCAGTTTGGTCCAATCGACCATGACGCGCTTGCGGAACAACCATCCTCGGTGCACCGACACGTGGCGTCCGTCGGTGGTGGCCCACATGCCGCGGTGCCAAGCACGTGCCCAAAACCACGTCCACGCTGCGCACCCACCCAGGGCTGTCAGGCCGACAACCCAGCCGAAGTTCCATGTGGCAAGCAAAGCAAGCGGCGACCACAGCAAGGTTCGTTTCAACCACCTCATCCAAAAGGCGTAGGCCATGGGACGCATCGTGACCAAGCGGCGCTCGGGCCATGTGGGAAACACCAAGCCTTCCAACTCTCGGGTGGGTGGGCCATCCACCGCGGGGATGGTCAATTTCAGCCCTCCCGAGGTTGATTCCGCGCCACCGGCAGACGCCTGACGCACGTGCAACGTGTCGAATCCGAATTGCCTTCGAATCCAAGTGTTCTCCCACATCACCCACTGCACCTTGTGCAAGGGAACTTGCATGCTTTGGCGGTTCAGCAGACCCTGGGAGAGGTGGAGGGCACGCTTGCTGGGGTCTTCATCTGCTTCCACCCAAACCCGAAGTTTCCAATGCTTCACCACCGAGGTAACCACCGAAATCAACACCGACACCGCGGCGATGACCACCGGCGAGAGCACCAAAAGCAAGGGCGACAGAAACAACAACACCGTCCTGTACATGGACGGCACTTGCTGCCAAACCTCCGCCACGACTTCCCAGGCCACCCCCTGAAACGTCAACAAGCCCCCGATGGCGAACCCAATTTTCGACAAGTGATTTTGGGAGAGCCCCACCTTCAACAACGTGGCAGTGTCCAGGGCGGCGACGAGGTTGGGAGTGTCGGTGTCGCCAGGGCGTGGTTCGTCCTCGACCCCAGCGTTTGTGACTTGGGCGGATTGAAGCAATCGGCTGCGCAGGGCGTGGGCGTCGTCCCACGGCAGGGCATGAATCACCAGTTCGCTTCCCGCCGACCCTGCCGTGTCGATTTTCAAACCGCACACCTTGAACAGCCGTTGCAACAGGTTTTGCTCAACGTGGACGGCTTGCACGCGGTCCAGGGGGATGTTCACCTTGTCCCGGACCAACACGCCTTTGCGGACGTGCAGCTGGTCGGCTTCCAGGTGAAACGTGAAGCGGGCGAAGTGCAACACCGCCCCCAAGAAGGTCAAGACGCATCCTGCCGCGATGGCCCACACAAAAAACTGGGCGTCGCGGTCGCCTTGAAAGTAAAAGGCCACAAAGACAGGCCAGGTGGAGCGCACCAGCGCCTGGGCTTGCCAACCTATCAGAATCAGCAACCCGAGCGCATGTTGCCTTTGAGGACGGTCAAACACCCTGGTTGGCTTCAAGCAGTTGACGGATGTTGCGTGCGGTCTCGGGCGGCAGTCCAGGGATGTTGAGGTTGGCCCCAGAAGCGCCGGCCGTGAACAATTTCAGCGAGCAGAATCCCAACCATTTTCCCAACGGACCTTGCTGGATCTCGCTGTGTTGTATCCGAGAGAAGGGCACCGCCACCACCTGGGTCGTCCACCATCCAGAGCGATACACGACATCCCGTTCACGCACCAAAAACCCACGCATGGGCCAACCCATGCGTTCCTCCACNCCCCACAACGCCATCACGGCAGTCCAGGCCCCNCCCAGCATCCACCACAACGCGGCTGGGGGTCCGTGTTCGCNTTCTTGCATGGTCAGCCAAANGCACGGGGCCGCCCANGCCAGGCCAGTCANCNCNAANGTCANNNCGTANANCANGGCTCGGGCCTTGGCGTAAGCCCGAGGCAGGGGCGTCAGGCGATCCTCCTCCACGCAGGGCAGGGCGGCGACGTCGACAAGGGGGTTCAAGTCGGGCTGGACGACCGCTGGTCCATTCATGAGGCCGTCACTTGGAAGCGGTGCACCCCAGGCTTGCGCGGGGCGAGCACAGCGTCTTTCAACAGGAGAAGCGCCTCAGGTTGGGCCACAAAGTCCAACTCGGAGGTGTCGATCCAAAGTACCCTCGATCCACGTGCGTGCTTGTAATGGGCGGCATAGCCCGTCGCCACACGGTCCAAATAGCCCTCGGGAAGCGACTGTTCGTAGGACCGGCCCCGCTTCACAATCTGGGCTTCTTGCCGCACCCTGCCTGGGTCCAGGATGGCCACCACTTCCGGCTGAGGAAGCTGGGCGTGCATCATCGTGAACATGGTTTTGAACAGGTTGAATTCGTCTTTCGGCAGGTTGACCTTGGCGAAAATCAAGCTCTTGACAAAGCTGTAGTCCGCGACCATGCGCTGCTTGAACAAATTCCGACCGCGGATGGCGGATTGCATTTGCTTGTACCGGTCCGCCAAAAACGACAGCTCCACACTGAAGCCATGCGCTTCTGGGTTGTCGTAAAACTTCTCGAGAAAAGGGTTCTCCTCGAAGCGCTCAAGCATGAGTTCTGCGCCCAATTCCTCCGCCAACCAGGTCGCAAACGTGGTCTTGCCTGCGCCGATGCCTCCTTCAATTGCAATGCTCGAATACACGTCTGGAAGGTAGGTCAGGATGGGGTGGCGACGGGCACGACTTCTGGCACAGCGGGGCAAGCATCCAGGGCCATGCGCACCGTTTGGCCTCCAACCTCCAAGTCGGGGGCGAGGTCTGCCAGGGGTTGCAAGACAAATCGCCGCGACGCCATCCTGGGGTGGGGCACCGCCAGGTCGTCGGTGCTCCAGGACTCTCCTTCAGAGGTGCACAAAATGTCCATGTCCAGCGTGCGGTTGAGGTAGCCCTCCGCGCTGGCGTCGCGGACGCGGCCGTGCGCCCGTTCAATGTCGAGCAGCACGCGCAACAACTCGGCCAATGGCATGTCTGTGTCCACCCCGACCACCATGTTCAAGAACGCCGGCGTGCCCTCAGCCATGCCCCACGCCTCCGTTTCGTAGCGTGGAGACATGGACATGGCCTGGATGGACTTCCGTGCGACCAAGACCTCTTCCAATGCCGCCAGCCCTTGGTCCAACCATGCGTGGCGGTCACTCAAATTTGTGCCCAGCCCCAAGTACACCGTTCTCACATTCATTGTCAGTCGAAGGTAGCCCGAGGCCGGCATGGGGTGTTAAATTTGGGGCATGTCATTTGGAAAAAACATCTTGAGTTCGGCCATCGGGTCGACGTTGGGCTTGCTCGTGGCAGGCACCGTGTTGATCTTCATTTTTGTCGGCGTCTTGGTGGGGGGCATCGTGGGTGCGTTCGCCGATGTGGAAGCGTCTGCCGGCCCAGATTTGGACCTCGACGACGCCAACGTCCTCAGGGTGACCATGGAGGCGCCCATCGTGGAGCGGGGCGGTGGAGACTCTCCGTTTTCATTCAGCCTCGGAGGCGGCTTGGAGCCCAGCATGCAGCTAGGTTTGAACCAAATCTTAGACGCGTTTGAGCGCGCCGCAGGTGATGACCAAATCCAAGGGGTGCTGCTTAACGTGGCCGACGTGGCCGTCATGCCCAGCATGATGGAAGACTTGCGCGCCGGATTGGCCGTCCTTCAGGACAGCGGCAAGTTCATTGTGGCCTGGAGCGAAAACATGAGCCAGCGTGCGCTGCACTTCAACTCNGCGGCGGATGAGGTGTACCTGCACCCTCAAGGAGGGATGACCCTCAACGGCCTCCGCAGCCAGAGCATGTTCTACCCAGGCATGTTCGAGAAGCTGGGCATCGACGTCACCGTGGTCCGCGGNCCCGGCAACAAATACAAGAGCGCGGTGGAGCCTTTCTTGCGCAAGGATTTCAGTGAAGCCAACAAGGAACAAACCCGTGCTTTGCTCGCGGGCTTTTGGCAGGACATGGCCTCGGACGTCGAGGGNGCGCGAGGTTTGGAGTCCGGCACATTGGACGCACTCGCCAACGACCTGACCATCCGAAGCCCGAAAGACGCCGTGAATGCCAAGTTGGTGGACGGCTTGCTCTACGAAGATGAATTGACCGCGCTTCTGGAAGAGAAGTTGGACGGCGAAGAGCCTTCCTTCATCTCCCTCGGCGAGTACACGCTGGAGGAGCGGTTCTTGGGCGGCATGGACGCGTTGGCCAAGGTGCTGGAGGAAGTGGAATCGGAAGAAGAGGACGAGGACAGCGACAACTTGGGAGGCAACGTCGCCGTGATTTATGCGGTGGGGGCGATTGAGAGCGGACAAGGCGACAACGCGACCATTGGATCGGAAACCACGGCCGAAGCCCTGCGTGAGGCGCGCGAGGCCGACGACGTCAAGGCGGTGGTGTTGCGGGTCAATTCTCCAGGAGGCAGCGCCTTGGCCAGCGACGTGATTTGGCGTGAAGCGATGTTGCTCAAAGAAGCCGGGAAGCCCTTTGTGGTCAGCATGAGCGACCTCGCGGCGTCGGGCGGCTACTACATCAGTTGCGCCGCAGACCGCATTTACGCCAACCCGACCACCATCACAGGGTCCATTGGGGTGTTTGGGATGATTCCGAATCTGGGAGGCATGCTTGAAAAGCATGCGGGCATCACGTTCGACGAAGTGGCGCTTCATGACCACGCAGGTCAACCCGACGGCATGTTCGCACCGGATGCGGTGACGTTGGCGGCCATCAACGAAAGCGTGACCGACGTCTACGACACCTTCACATCCAGGGTGGCCGAGGGGCGTGGAATGACCCAGGCGGAAGTGGAAGAGGTGGCCCGAGGCCGTGTTTGGACTGGGGCCGACGCCCTGGCCAAGGGGCTGGTGGACGAACTCGGTGACTTGGAAGACGCCGTGGCGCACGCCGCAGCCTTGGCGGACATTGCCTTGGAAGACGTCGACCGCGTCGCCCTTCCTGAGGCAGGCGATCCGTTTGAGACCTTCATCCAGGATTTGACCGGGGCCGAGTTGGGGCTTCAGGCGATGGGACTGACCGGGGTGGATGAAGCCATGCTTCTCGAGCTTTGGCAGGTGCGTCGCATGGTGGAGACGGGCGACCCCATTCAGGCCCGTTTGCCATACTCCTTGCACATCCGCTGATGGGCACAGCTTCTGGGAAAGGGGAGCGAATTGACGCCGAATCCTATGCAAGCGCGGCTTGCATGCCCATCCGCTTGGTGCTGGACAACGTCCGCAGCGGCCAAAACGTCGGCGCCTGTTTCCGCTCGGGTGACGCCTTCCGCATCGAAGGGCTCGACCTGTGCGGCATCACCTGCCATCCCCCGCACCGCGACATCTTGAAAAGCGCCTTGGGGTCCAGTGGCCATGTGCCTTGGCGGCCATGGAACAACACCCTTGATGCAGTCAGATCCCTTCAAGAAGAAGGGTGGAAGGTGGCTGCGGTGGAACAAGCCGACGAAAGCATTTGGCTTCACGAATGGCAACCCGCCTCCAACGAAAAATGGGCCATGGTGCTTGGTAACGAAGTGCGTGGGGTGTCCCCGGAGGTGCTGGACCTCTGCGACGTCGTGTTGGAGATGCCCCAATACGGTGTGAAGCAGAGCATCAACGTCAGCGTGTGCGCCGGGGTGGTGCTTTGGCAGGCGGCCCTTCATTTGAGACACGCCTGAGCCTGAACATGCAGGGCAACAAAAAGCCCGGCCAANTGGCCGGGCTTTTTCAATGGGNTNNANCGGAANGGCCTCAGTTGATGAGNGNNTCNTTGTGGTTGCGGAATTCGAGGTCGCTCAACGCACGGTTGCGCAAGGATGCGTCTTTGTCGATGGCAGCACGAATGTGCTTGCGCACACCGGCAGCGTCGTCGAGGCGGGCAGCACACACGGCCAACAGGTAGTCGGCAATGGCGCTGTCGGAGTCGCTGTTCTGCAGCGCGGTGCGGGCCCCGTTGGCGTCGCCGTTCAAGATCTTGGCCAAGGCCAAGTTTAGGGTGGCGCTGCCACCCATGCTTGAGATGGCACGGCCGTAGTCGCCTTGCGCGATGGCCAGCACGCCTTTGTTGTAGCTCAACTCCGCACCCCCGCTGGCTTTGCTGTAGTAGGCAGCCGCACCTTCGGTGTCGCCGTTCTGGCGGGCCATGGCGCCGAGGTTGGTGTTCACCACTCCGTTGCCGCTGGCCAAGGCTTTGGCTGCGTTGAACGNCTCCTCAGCTTGCTTCATGCGNCCGAGGTCNGTCAACACNACNCCCACGTTGTTGTGGCCGCGGTAGTCGTCGGCGTGCACGCGTGCNGTGTTCTGGTAGACTTCCAATTTGTCGTTCAAATCGTCGAACAGTGTGGCGGCGAAGAGCAGCTCTTCCACGGTCAACATGTCGGCGTTGCCCTTGGCGAGGTCCANCAACTCTTCNTCGGTGTAACCTTCCACGGTGTATGAAATNCCAACTTGGCTGCGGCGGAGGTCAGGAAGNATGTTGTTCTCGATTTCCTTGTAGGTCTTCGCGATGTTCTTGATCTCCTCTTCACGCTTGTTCTTGTCGCTGTACATCTCGAGGACGCGCAAGATCAAATCNTTGTCGGCGATGTCAGANGCNCGCATGGCCTTCTTGAATCCTTCCCAGTCTTCACCCTTGGGCTCGGCGCGAACCGCGGCGTCGTCCAAGTTCAGCTTCTTGCGACCCAACTCGCGGGTCACGGCCTTGTTGGCAGANTTGGCGCGGTCCATGGCGAGGTCCTCGTTCAAGGAAATCTCACCTTCGGGTGAGGCGTACGATGTGGTGGTCACGCCAATCACGTTGACGCTGTCTGCTGAGGCAGCCAGTGCGAACAAGTCCTTGGTCGCTTTCCAATCTTCGTCGCGGTACTCGGNGNTCTTGACGNCGCTGCTTTGGTACCCGTAGTTGAANGTCAANTCCTGCACGTAGGTGATGACGCGTTGGAAGTTGTCAGGTGCGATCACGAACTCCTCGTCGGGTTGGATCAGGTCTTGGGTGGCCATGACCCCCTTGGCGAGGGTGATGGCGCCAAACTCNCCNGTCTTGTCGCCCTGGGCACCAGACATGCGCAACTCCAAACGGGCATTGTCTTTCATCTCCCCGACGTAGGTGACAGTGGATGTGTAGTTGAACGACTTGCCGTTTTCCCAGCTGACCACAGTGCCGTTGCCGGCCGCGTCTTCGCCTTGGAAGTTGACGGATTCGAACGCCACTTCACCGCCTTCCCACACGAGGTAGGGGGTGGCTTCCACGGTGACCTTCTTGGCGAAGTACTTCGGAGGGAAGGTTCCTGTGATGTCGATGGTGACGTCGTTGCCTTGGAGCACGACGGGAGAAGGAGTCACCTCGAGGTTGATCTCCTCCACCGTTTTGATCATTTTGGGCAGGCTGCATCCCGCGAGAAGCACGGCTGCCAAAAGGGTAGAAAGAATGCGCATGTGTGTTGTGAATTCAGTGCAAAAGTAACCAACTCAAGGACAGAAATCAGCCAGCCACGACCCCCATGTTGGAGAACTTGCGGAGGCGGCTGTTGACCCGTTTGTCGGCGTTGAGTTTTTGAAGTTTGTCGAGTTCCGTGATCAGGAGGTTTTTGACGGTGGCGAAGGTCTCTTCTCGGTTGGCGTGGGCGCCTCCCAGGGGTTCAGGCACGATGTCGTCCACCAAGCCCAATCCTTTCATGTCTTCGCCTGTGAGTTTGAGCGCCTCTGCCGCTTGCTTTTTGAAGTCCCACGAGCGCCACAAAATGCTGGAGCAGGACTCGGGGCTGATGACGCTGTACCAGGTGTTTTCCATCATGAAAACCTTGTCGCCAATGCCGATGCCCAAGGCACCTCCTGACGCCCCTTCGCCGATCACCATGCACACAATGGGAACCTGAAGCTGACACATTTCCAGAAGGTTGCGTGCAATGGCTTCGCCTTGTCCCCGTTCCTCGGCTTCNAGGCCGGGGTACGCCCCTGGGGTGTCAATCAAGGTCACCACGGGGATGTTGAACTTCTCGGCGAGCTTCATCAAGCGCAATGCTTTTCTGTAACCCTCGGGGTTGGCCATGCCGAAGTTNCGGTATTGGCGCATNTTNGTGTTGACGCCTTTTTGCTGTCCGATGAACATGACGGGGCGGCCGTCGAGTTCGCCCAACCCTCCGACCATGGCCTTGTCGTCCTTCACGGTGCGNTCCCCGTGCAATTCCAAGAATTGGCCTTCCGTCAGGGCTTGGATGTAATCCAGGGTGTAGGGACGGTCGGGATGGCGGCTGACTTGGACNCGTTGCCAAGGCGTGAGTTTNCTGTAAATCTCCTGAATGACTTCCTGGATCTTCACCTCCAACTCCTCGACGGTGGTGGCCATGTCGAGGTCGTTCTTGTCTTGGATCTCTTTCGCCTGGTCAAGCTGCTCGCGCAATGTCTTGATGGGCTCTTCAAAATCAAGGTAATTCATCGGGTTAAAGATGCGACGTCTCATGCACCTGGTGCCCGCCCGTTCTACCAAAAAACCCCAAGTATTCAAGGGGCTTTTCCACAATCATGCAAGCAAATGATCGAGCATGGCACGCACCGCTTTGCCGCGGTGGCTGATGGCATTTTTCTGGGCGGCGTCCATTTCGGCGAACGTCACCTCGTGTCCTTCAGGGGTGAACAAAGGGTCGTATCCGAAGCCTTTGGCCCCGGATTGTTGGCGCCCAATGCGGCCCCGGCAGACCCCCTCAATCAGATGCTCTCTACCTTGTTGGACGAGACAGATGGAGGTTCGAAACTGGGCCTGACGCGAGGTGCTGCCCTCTTGTTCAGCGCGTTCGAGCTCGCGGAGCAACTTGGCCATGTTTGCCTCTGCGTCCCCGTGCGTTCCGGCGTAGCGCGCACTGTACACCCCCGGCGCCCCATCCAACGCTTCCACTTCGAGCCCGGTGTCGTCGGCAAAACAATCCAATCCGTAGTTGTTGACGACGTGATGCGCCTTGATCCGGGCGTTGCCTTCCAGCGTGTCCGCGTCCTCGACAATCTCTTCGTGGCAGCCAATGTCCGTCAGGCTCTTGACCTCGTAGCGGTCGGCGAGCATTTCTTGGATTTCTCGAACCTTGTGGGGGTTGTGTGTGGCAAAAACCAACACGGGGCGGGTGGATGCAGACATGGGCGCAAAATTGGGCCAATCCCCGTCAGGACAATGCCCGACGCATCACTTTCCCGCGGTCGGACCGGGGCACATCTCCCCACTCGACCGCACGCGGCGTCTTGGCGGATCCCACAAGGGCTTTGAGTTGGTTGCGAAATGTTTGGAACGCGTGGTCGAGGTCCTCAGGTGGTTCGGCGCTTTGCACGCGCAGAACGACTTCAAACCCCAGGGTGTCGTCGGGCCGGCCGTACACCACGAAGTCTTGAACCCAGCTCGGACAAAAGGTGTGAAAGGCCCGCTCCACTTCCATGGGATGCACCAGCACGCCTCCGGAGTTGATCACGTCGTCTCGACGCCCGAGCCACACAAACGACCCGTCGTCGCACACGTCCACGAGGTCCGTGGTGGACAGCCCGTGCACCTCCCGATCAGGGGCATCTATGCGCGCGCAACCTTGGGCGTCGACTGTCACGCACGTGTTCGGCAGAGGGACAAATGGCGCCGCCAAGTCTTGCACCTTGTCCAGGCGCCTCAAGGCGATGTGGGTGAGGGTCTCGCTCATGCCAAATCCCTCCCAAACAGTGGACACCCGGGAAGACGCCAGCAAGGCCCGAAGCAGGGCAGGGGACACCGGCCCGCCACCGAGCAACAAGGTGGTGGCGTATCCCGATCCGTGTTCCAGCCATCCCAGCGTTTGGTGGGGCGTCATGGCCACAAAGTCACAGGATCCAGCCCAAGAAGGGGCGGCGCTCGGCTCAACCAGGGTCAGGCGCCAGCGTCCGACCAAGGCGCGAACGACCATGGCTTGGCCAGCCACAAACGTCGTTGGCAGCGCCAACACCGCATGGCATCCTTCGTCGAGGCCCAAGGCCTCGGCAGTCTGGGCCACGCTGCAGGCCGTCGCTTTTCGGGAGTGCTGGATGCGTTTGGGGGTCCCTGTGGTTCCAGAGGTGGTCACGGCGAGGCCGGGTTCTTCCTCGGCGCACCAGCGCCGCCAAACTTCGGCCACGTCTCCGAGCCACGCCGACCGCCTCCCTTGGGTGCGTTCGAATTCCTTGGCCCCCATGCTTGTGGCGGGCCAAGATTGCCGGTTCCACTCGATGCGCCCCGAGGTCATGGTGCGTCGTGGTGGCCACCGCAGGCGCACCCTGGTTCATGCGGCACCGCACCTTGAAGGGCATGGCGCCAGCGGGTTTCTTCTCTCGCCGACTGGGACACNGTGAGCAGCTGACCTTNCCGCACTTCGAGTTTGCCAGGGATGTTGTTGGTGAACAACCCTCCGGTGCCCAAGCCTTGGGGCAGCGGCGACNNGGCCTCGGNCACNGCNGGCTGCACGGCCACCCATTGCGCGATGGCCGACAGGCCCACGTTGGATTCAAGTGCGGACGTCACCCACCAGCCCATGTCACGTTGTTCCGCCAGTTTGGACCAAACTGTGGCCCCATCCAACCCACCCACAAGGGAGGGCTTGAGTACGAGGTGTTGTGGACGAACGTGGTCCAGAAGCCTCATCCGGTCGGCCAAGGAGGTGACCCCAATCAAACTCTCATCCAACGCGATGGGCACGACCGGTTGCTCGGCCAGCCTTGCCAGCCCATCACGGTCTTCGGGCATGAGTGGTTGCTCAATGCTGTGCACCCCGAGCTTGGCCAANGCGTCGAGCCTNCGCGNCGTGTCGTCCGAGGACAGNTTGCTGAATGCGCCNTTGGCATCCACCCTCAANGTGAAGTCTGCGGCGGGGCAACGCTCGCGGAACTCCTGCAGCACCGCNTGTTCTTGCGCCCAATCCAAGGCNCCCACCTTGCACTTCAGCGTGGTGAAGCCGNGTTGGACCAANNTGTCGAACTGGGTGCGCATGGACTCGGCGTTCCCCATCCACACCAATCCATTGATGTCGATGCCCCGCGTTCCGTTTGAAAACGCCGAGGTCGCGATGTTCCCGACTCCTCCTTGGGCCAAATCCCACGCCGCCGTTTCCACGGCGAATCGAACGGCTGGACAAGAAGCGGGCACGGCCATCGCNTCCAACACGCCCTTGGCGGCGATGTCGTGAAGCATGGTGCGCGCCACGTCCTCGGTTTCAGGGGACAACCCCAGGATCAAGCTGCATTCCCCAACGCCCACACGGCCTTGGTCGTCCTCGGCGATCAGAAACCAGGTGGGCTTGTTTCTCAGGGTGTCTCGAGAGGTCTGGGCGGGCACCTTGAACACCAAGGGATGCTCCAGCACCGCCATCTTGAGTCCTCGAAGGACTGGGGCGGGGGGCCATGCGTCACGTATGTTCATGCGCCCAGGGTTTGGTCCATGAACATGAACAGCGCGACAAGGAAGGTGGACAAGGCGATGCGCTTCAATTCGGGNTCCAAGGTGGACGGGTCTGTGCAGCGCCAGACGTCCANGGCGTGTCGCGCATGAAGCAACGCCAACAGGGCGTACCACATGGTGCCTCTCCAGAGGCCGTCGGATTGGGTGCANGTGAAGAAGATGGCCAACGCCGACCACCCGACGCCAAGAACGGCCAAGTGATACAGCTTGGCCCGCGCGAACCCTATTCGTACCACAAGGGTGTGTTTGCCTGCCAGGGCATCGGAAGCGTGGTCACGCAGGTTGTTGAGGTTGAGCACGGCCACGCTCATGCAACCTGAGAAAAGCGCCACCCAAACCCAGGTCATGTCCACGCCGTGGGTCAGCAAAAGCCCGACGCCGAGCACGCCAACAGGGCCAAAAAACAACATCACGTAAATGTCTCCAAGTCCTTTGTAGCCATATGATTTAAGGCCCATCGTGTAACGCATTGCTGCAACAATGGAAAACACGCCGAGGGCCCCGAGTGCGAACGCCTTCATGGCGGTGGAAGGTGCGCCCCAAAACGCTGCAATCGAGGTTGCGATGCCGCAGAGAAAAGCGAGCGTGGCCGTCCCTTTGACAGCGCCTTTCATGGCGNTTTCGGTCAGTGCACCGGAGGCCAGTGNCCGGTCGCTTCGACCTGCCGCGGTGTCGGTGCCTTTTTGAAAATCACCCAAGTCGTTGGCGAAGTTGGCCAGGATTTGAAGTAGGACGACCGTGAATCCAGCGCCCAACATCACGGCCAGAAATCGGGCATCTTGCGCCGCGTTGAGGCCCGAGGCTTTGGCGAGGGCGCCTCCGAGAAGGACGCACGTGATGGCCAGAGGCAAGGTGCGGGGACGGGCCGCTTCGACCCAAGAACGTAGGGCGCTCATGTCAGAGGGTGGGCGTGTTCGGTTGGAAAGCTTTGAGGTAGTCCAGCGCGACCTCTCCGCTGCATTCGTTGGGCGTGACCACCTCCAGCACGGCGAGACCGGTCGCGTTAGCCAACGTGCGCAGCCCTTCGCAGAGTTCGTCGGCATGGTGTGCGATGCTGTGGCTTGCGCCCATGGCGTCCGCGAGCTGGGCCACGGTGCGCGTGGGTGGGGTTTCGAAATAACGCTCAAACATGTCGGCATGCGCTTTGCCGGGCAACCAACGGAAAATGCCGCCGCCGCCGTTGTTGAACACGACAATCTTGAGCCCCTCTCGGTTCAGCGAGGGAGAACACAACATGGCGTTGGCGTCGTAGTGGAACGCCACGTCTCCTGTGATCAACCACGTAGTGTGCGCCTCGTGTTCTCGGGTCTTGGCCGCGTGCCACCCCAACGCGGTGGAGGTGCAACCGTCGATGCCCGCCACGCCTCGATTGGCGTGAATGAGGCACCCAGGTCCGACAACATCCGTCAAGTTGAACCATTGCGCATACCTGGCCGAAGTGCTGTTGGCCAGGTGAATGCCACCTGGTTGACGGTGGCGGGGCCACGACGCCAGGGTCTGCGTCAGCACGTCCCAGGCTCGCCANTCGCTCCAANTTGGTTNGTGTGAGTTGTGAATGCCCTCCATGGTGTGCTTCGCAGCCTGCCAAGCGGAGGCCACGTCAGNNGGGCAGGACGAAAGGAGTGTTTCTGGACCGCACGAACCTTGCAGTGTGCCCCAAACGTCCCAGCCTTCGCCGTCGACATGCACATGCGGCAACCCTTCCAGCGCTTTCCGAATGGCCTTGGACATGGGGGGGAGGCCGACGGTGAGGACCACTTCAGGTCTGAGCGCTTCAGGAAGCGCGCCGTCCACAAGAAGGCGTTCTCCGCCGTGCACGGTCAAAGGACCGTGCACCCCGCTGCCGCACTCGGCCAAGCAAGGAAGGTGGGTTCGGAGATTCGGTTCGCCGCGGTGGACCAACCCAGGGTTGGGTCCAGCAACGACAAGGACGCGACCGGTGTCCAGGGCATGTTGCGTGGCTTCGGGCAGGGCTTGCCGGTCGAAAAACGCGGACGTGTCCGAGGAGTCGTCGGCTGGAGGG
>PBWG01000028.1 GCA_002729115.1 Crocinitomicaceae bacterium
TGATTTCCATGGCCAAGCGCACACGTGGCCCCATTGAATTCGTTGCCGAGCCCGCTCAAGACGGGGTGCAACACGTAACCCTGACGGCCACCATCGAACCCTGAGGTTCGCGACCTGATACCGAGCTCAGGTCTTCCTGTCTTTCTTCTTGGCAGCGGGGAACAAAATGTTGTTCAGGATCAGCCTGTAGCCTGGGCTGTTGGGATGCAAGTTCAAATCGGTGGGTGGGTCGTTGACCAGGTGCCGATAATCTTCTGGATCGTGACCACCGTAGTACGTCCATTGGCCCAAGCCCAACGTCCCGTGAATGTACTTGGCCGTCGGCAAGTTCCGGTTGTCCCCCATGATGGTCACGTCGGGGCGGATGAAGTCTTTGCGGAAGGACGTCGTTTGGCCCATGAATCCCGCAATCACGCGTTCGTGGCTCTGCGTCAGCATCGTGGGCACGATGTCCCATTTGGCAGAGAAATCGAAGAGCGTGAAGAAATCATTGATGGGCTTGATGCCCCCGTGGTCTTTGGTGCCGTCGATGTCCGAGAACTCGTAGACCATCGGATCCATTTCCAACCGGTAATCCTGGAAGGCCAAGCCCTCTTCGAAGTCCAGCTTGGACTGCGCGGACGCGTCGGCGGGATCGCCGTCGAACATGGGCCCGCAAATGTCCACTCCCTGCGCCGCCAGGGCGATGTCGTAGCTGTCGGTGCCTGAACACATCGTGAACAAGAACCCGCCACCCAGGACAAAACCACGGATCGTGGTGGCCACCTCACGCTTCATCTCACTCACTTTTTGAAAGCCCATGAANTGGGCCGTGGTGCTTTGGCGTTCCACCTCGGCCTGGTACCACGCAGCGCTGCGGTAAGCCTTGTAGAACTTCCCGTACTGCCCTGTGAAATCCTCGTGGTGCAGGTGCAACCAGTCGTACTTGGGCAGTTCTCCCGTCAAAATCTGCTCGTCGTACACCACGTCNTACGGAATTTCAGCGTAGGTCAGCACCAAGGTCACCGCGTCGTCCCACGGTTGCTTGCCGTCGGGGCTGTACACNGCCACCTTGGGCGTCACCTCCAGCTTCACGCGCTCCATGTTCACCTCCGGGTCCGCCACCTCCTGCAGAATCTGTGAGGCCTGCACGTCGGCGATGACTTGGTGGGAGACCCCACGAATGACGCATTCGTTCTGGATTTCAGGGATGTTGGGCATCAAAAAACTGCCCCCTCGGTAGTTCAGCAGCCACTCGACGTCCACCCCATTCTCCAAGACCCAGAACGCCACGCCGTACGCCTTNAGGTGGTTGGTCTGACCGTCGTCCATGGGCACCAAAATCCGGGCACCCCATGCCACACTGACCAGGGCCACCCCCACCAGGCTCAACAATCCTCTGCGCATCCAGTCCATGTCCCCGAAGGTACAGCCCATTGACGTCCCAGGTCAGAACGGGGNATCGTCCCCCGCAACGGNGTCGTCGTTCATCTTCGACGGNAAGGTTTTGGTCACCGGCGCCCCGAAGGCGGCATTCGGCTGCATTGCGCCACCCCCCATGCCCAGGTCGCCGAAGGTGTCGTAGTTGGCGAATTTGGCGAGGTTCTTCACGAACTTCATCTTGATCGTGTCCAAAGCGCCGTGACGGTGCTTGGCCAAAATCAATTCGCCCAGACCAGCAGTATCGATGCCGTCTGGGTGCTCTGTGATGCCGTAATACTCGGCGCGGTAAATGAACGCCACGATGTCCGCGTCTTGCTCAATGGCCCCAGATTCGCGCAAGTCCGACAGCAAAGGCCGCTTGTCTCCGCCTCGGGTCTCCACGTTCCGGCTCAACTGAGACAGCGCGATGATGGGCACGTCAAGCTCCTTGGCAATGCCCTTGATCGAACGCGAAATGCTTGAAATCTCCTGCTCTCGGTTCCCCTTGTCGCTGCCTGCACTCATCAGCTGCAGGTAGTCGATTATCACCATGTCGATGCCGTGTTGGGCCTTCAAGCGTCGGCACTTGGCGCGCAACTCGAAAATGTTCAAGCCTGGCGTGTCGTCGATGAACAGCGGCGCCTTGCTCAGCTTGCCACAACGCGAGTGCAGCTGCTGGTATTCGTGTTCCTCCAGGTTGCCCTTTCTGAATTTGTCGCTGTTGATTTCCGTTTCCGAGGAGATCAAACGCTGCACGAGCTGCACCGCCGACATCTCCAAACTGAACACCGCCACGGGAATGTCGTGGTCCACCGCCATGTTGCGGGCCATCGACAGCACGAAGGCCGTCTTGCCCATGCCGGGACGTGCCGCGAGCACAATCATGTCGGACCTTTGCCAACCGCCGGTGATCTTGTCCAAGTCGTGGAACCCTGAAGGCACACCACTCACACCATCCTCGTTGTTCCGGGCGGCTTCGATGTCGTCCAACGCTTGGCGCATGACGGTGCTCATGCTCTCGTAGCTCTTGCGAATGTTGCCTTCCGCCACTTCGAACAGCTTCGACTCCGCCTCGTCCAGCAGGTCAAACACGTCCGACGTCTCGTCATACGCCTTCTCAATGATGGCGTTGGACACCCGAATCAATTCCCGCTGGATGTGCTTCTGCGCAATGATGCGAGCGTGGAATTCCACGTTGGCGCTGCTCGCCACACGGGACGTCAACGACGCCACCCGGTGACTGCCGCCAAGCATGTCCAATTTTCCGTCTTTGCGCAGTTGCTCGGTGACCGTCAACAGGTCGATGGGCTCGGAGTTGTTGAACAGCGTTTGGATGGCGCGGAACACCTCGCCATACGCTTCCACGTAAAAGCTCTCAGGCTGCAACACGTCGATGACTGCATTGACAGCCGATTTCTCGACCATCATGGCCCCCAAGACCACCTCCTCCAGTTCTTTCGCCTGCGGCTGAATCTTGGCACCCGGAATGGCCGGAACACCTGCACGCACCAGGTCTCTGGGACGGTTGGACGAGGACGTGCTTTGGGGAGAGGGGGCGTCAAACATGGGTCCGAAAGGTACATTCCCCTTCACGACCGTTATCCACATCTTTTCATCCCTGTTTTGCACATCCACGCTGCGCTGCATTGCCACCTCAAAACGCCAACCTAATTTTGCTTCATGGGCGACATGATACACTTCCCTCAAGAGGAACCGGATTTCAACGTGGCATTGTCCACCAGCATGGTGATTTTCGGCTTCGATGGCGTGGACCTGAAGATTTTGCTGGCCAAAAGCACACGTCCNCCGTTTGAAGGCGCCTTGTTTCTGCCCAGNCGCTACTTNAAAGCCAACGAGGAGCTGCTCCTTTCGGCCAAGAAGATGTTCAACGACCTGTTCGGGTACGACAACCCCAGCATGGTGGAACANCTCAGGGCCTTCGGCCAAGTCTTCCGCCACCCNGGCGGACGCGTCGTNAACATCGGCCACTACGCGCTNGTGAACACCGACGANTTCCGNACCGAGGAATGGGAGCACCACGGCATGCACTGGGTGCCCGTGAACGAAGTCCCCGACTTGGCGTTCGACCACAACGACATCGTCGACTACGCCCGGGAGCGCCTCAAGCGCCGGGTGCGTCGTCGCCCAGTCGGGTTTGANCTGCTCCCCAAGGAGTTCACCTTGGGCCAGCTCCAAAACCTCTACGAGAAGGCCATGCGCAAAACCTTCGACAAGCGCAACTTCCGGAAGAAGCTCTTCAAATCGAAGCTCCTTGTCGACCTCGAGAAAAAATCCGACGGCTCAGGCTACGGCCAGCACAAGGGCAGCCAACTCTTCAGCTTCAACGACGAAGCCTACAGCATCATGACCCTGAAAGGGTACGACTTCGTGTTCTAAAACGGGATTCCGCTCCGGCTGCCGAAGCCCCTCACAAGCCAAACGCAGCCTTGACCTCCTCCACCTTGTCGAGCTTCTCCCACGGGAACAGCTCCACCTCCACCGTCCTCTCTTCTCCGCCGTCATGGGTGACGAAGGTTTTCGTGACTTTCTGCGGAGCCCGTCCCATGTGGCCGTAAGCCGACGTCTCGCTGTAGATGGGGGAACGCAGTTGGAAGCGCGTTTCGATGTCAAAGGGACGCATGGGGAAAATCTCCAACAGCTTTTGGGCAATCTCTCCGTCGGTCATCGACACGTTGGACTTGCCGTAGGTGTTGACGAACAAGCCCACAGGATCTGCCACGCCAATGGCGTAAGCCACTTGGACCAACGCCTCGTCCGTCACGCCTGCCGCCACCAAATTCTTGGCGATGTGACGCGTGGCGTAGGCCGCCGAGCGGTCCACTTTCGAGGGGTCTTTTCCGCTGAACGCACCACCGCCGTGGGCGCCCTTGCCTCCATACGTGTCCACGATGATCTTCCGTCCCGTCAATCCCGTGTCCCCATGGGGACCGCCGATCACAAACTTCCCAGTGGGGTTCACATGAAGCTTGTGGTCCCCCGTGAACAGGGCTTGGACGCGCTCGCTCATCGATGCCTTCACACGCGGAATCAACAACTCGGCGACGTCCTTTTCGATTTGAGCCAGCATCTCAGAATCGCTCTCCCCAAACTCGTCGTGTTGGGTGCTCAAGACAATGGCCTCAATACGCAGTGGCGTGCCGTCGTCGTGGTATTCAATCGTGACCTGGCTCTTGGAATCGGGACGCAGGTACGTCATCTCCTGGCCCTTCTTGCGGATGTCCGCGAGCTCGCGCAACAAGCGGTGACTCAACTCCAACGCCAAAGGCATGTGGTTGTCCGTCTCGCTGCACGCGTACCCGAACATCATCCCCTGATCACCCGCACCCTGGTCCTCTGGAGCTTGACGCTCCACGCCTTGGTTGATGTCTGAGCTCTGCTCGTGAATGGCACTCAACACCCCACATGAAGCGGCGTCAAATTGGTACTCGCTCTTCGTGTAGCCAATGCGCGCGATGGTGTCGCGTGCGATTTTCTGCACGTCGAGGTACGCCTCCGACTTCACCTCTCCAGCCAGCACCACTTGTCCTGTGGTCACGAGGGTCTCGCACGCCACCTTGGACTGCGGATCAAACGCCAAAAAGTGATCGATCAGCGCATCAGACACCGCGTCAGCGACTTTGTCCGGGTGACCTTCTGAAACCGATTCAGACGTGAAGAAGTAACTCATCGACTGGAGAGATTGATTCAATCAAATGTAGGAAACAGTCCGACCCTCTGGCCTCACTTCTTCCTGAAGAACAAACGAATGGGCACCCCCTCA
>PBWG01000029.1 GCA_002729115.1 Crocinitomicaceae bacterium
TCGTGCGCACCCAAGCGCACGCTGAATTGGCCGGCAAGCTTCATACCGCCATGCACGAAGTGATCGGTCGCGCGTCTGGTCAATTGGAACCTGGCGTGGGCACCCCGAAAGAAACCATCGCCGAGTACAGCTCCACGCTTGAAGAGGGGCGCGCCGACTTGGTGGCCTTGTACTTCTTGCTCGACCCGAAAATGGTGGAGCTCGGATTGATGAAGAACCTGGACGTGGGCCGCGCCGAGTACGACAGCTACCTGCGAAACGGCATGTTGACCCAGTTGCAGCGCTTGGAACTTGGGGCCGACATCGAAGAAGCCCACATGCGCAACCGCGCTTGGGTGAGCAACTGGTGCTTTGAGCAGGCGGAGCCTGAAGGGGCTGTGGTCAAAGTCGTTCGCGACGGCAAGACGTACATCGACATCAAGGACTACGACCGGTTGCGCGAGTTGTTTGGCGAGTTGTTGCGGGAAGTGCAGCGCATCAAGTCTCAAGGAGACTACGACGCCGCCAAGGCGCTGGTGGAGGGCTACGGGGTGAAAGTCGACCCCGCCGTGCACCAAGAAGTGTTGGACCGCGTCGCGGTGTTGGGCGTGGCTCCCTACGGTGGCTTCATCAACCCCGAAATGTTGGCCACCCGCGACGCCGCGGGCAAGATCGTGTCTGTGGAGGTGTCCTACCCGGACGATTTCACAGGCCAAATGCTCCGCTACAGCGAGCAATTCAGCTTCCTGCCAGACGTGAACTGATTGGGCCCTCTGGCCTTGCCAGCCGCCCCGTCGTGCAACATCACGGCGGGGCGGTTTGTTGTTCCTTTGCATTCACTGCGCTTGAACATGATGAAACAGCTCCTTTCCGCGGCCAGCCTTGGCCTGGCCTTTTCAGCCTTCGCCCAAACCCCTTGCGTCGACGGTTTTGCAGACGGTTACCCTTGCTCCGGACTTGATTTGCTCTCGGTGCGCACCCTCGAGGAATTGGGAGGTGGGGCCAACGGCAACGATTGTTGGGGATGGGTGGATGCGTCCTCCCAGCGCGAGTTTGTGCTGTTTGGCCGCCACGACGGGCTGTCCATTGTGGACGTCACGGATGCGGTGAATCCCACCTTTGTGGGGCGTGTTCCCACGGCGACAACGCCCAGCCTTTGGCGCGACGTCAAGGTGCACAACAACCACGCGTTCATCGTGAGCGAGGCCGCCAACCACGGCATGCAAGTGGTGGACTTGACCCAGGTGTTGGAGGTCATGGAAGGCCCCGAGGTGCTCACGCCCGTGGCGAGCTACATCGGGTTCGGCAACGCACACAACATCGCCATCAACGAGCAGACTGGATTTGCGTACGCGGTGGGAACGAACACCGCTGGCGGCGGGCTTCACGCCATCGACATTTCCAATCCCGCGGCCCCCTCTGTGGCGGGCACCAATGACGGCCCCTACACCCACGACGCCCAGGTGGTGCTTTACGACGGCCCGGATGCGGACTACGCAGGAAAGGAAGTGGCGTTTTGTTTCAACGGCAGCGGTGGGGTGGCCATCGTGGATGTGACCGACAAATCNGACATGGTGCAAATTGCCGCGTTCAACTACAGCCAATCGGCCTACACCCACCAAGGGTGGNTGAGCGAAGANGGAAGGTTCTTGTACTTCAACGACGAACTGGACGAGAGCAACTACGGCAACGGCACCCGCACGTACATCGCCGACGTGTCGGACCTGGATGCCCCGGTGGTGATTGGGTTTTACGAAGCGGACAACACGTCTGTGGACCACAACCTCTACGTGCGCGGCAACAAGATCTTCGCGTCCAACTACCTCAGCGGCTTGCGTGTGTCGGAAATCGGCCCCAACGGCAATTTGACCCCATACGCCTACTTCGACACCAACCCCGACACNGATTCTGTGGCGTTCTACGGCACNTGGAGCAATTATCCNTANTTCCCGAGCGGCAACATCGCGATTTCATGCCGCTCTGTGGGCCTNTTCATGGTCAGCGACCCGACGTACGACCCCACCAACGTCGGCCAGCTCGCCCTCGCCGAGACGACGTTGAACGCGTATCCCAACCCCGCCCAGTCGGTCCTGACCTTGGAGGGGATGCCTCGCGCCGCCTTTGTGCGCGTGGTGAATGCCTTGGGCCAAGAGGTTGTGGCACGTCGCGCTGTGCCAGGGCTGACGGGGTTGTCGTTCGACATCGGGCACCTTGCCGANGGNATGCATGTGGTGCACGCCGAGACCAAGGAAGGTCAAGTCCAGTCTGTTCAGGTGTTGATTCAGCGCTGAGCGTCAGCCCTGCTTGGGGTTGAGCAGCTCGTGCATGATCTCTCGGCAATCGTTCGGGTGCAAGGCCCTGCGCAGCTCGCCCTCGTGGGCCAAGCTGATGGTTCCTGTTTCCTCACTGACGACCCAAACCAAGGCGTCGGTCACTTCGGAGAGGCCCAAGGCCGCCCTGTGGCGCATGCCCAATTCCACGGGGAGGTGTTGGCTTTGGCTGACGGGCAGGATGCACCGGACGCCGCGAACGCGACCCACAGCGATGTACAACGCCCCATCGTGCATGCTGCACTCCTTGTGAAAGATGGCTTCGATGAGCGGCGCGTAGATGTCGGCCACGAGTTTGGTGTGGCTTTGGATGTGGTGGGTCAGGTCGGACTCGCGCTGCACAATGATCAGGGCCCCTTCTTTCCTNGAGGACAGNCGGTCCAACGCCCGGACCACTTCTTCCACGGGAAAGGCCTTGCGCCCCTCCTGGGCGCGTTGAGGCAACAGTTTGAGCAGCCATTCTGGCGGTTTCTTCAACGACGCCCTGTCGCCGATGGAGAACAGAAATTTCCGCAACTCTTGCTGGAAGACGATGATGATGGCCAAGATTCCGACAGCGATGAATTGCCCCAAGATTTCACCCATGAACCGCATGCCCATGAGGGTGACCAGTTTCCAGATGAGGTAGATGGCCAGCAGCCCCAAAAAGACGGGGATGGCTGAAGTTCCTTTGGTCAAGCGGTAGACGTAAAACACGATCAGCCCCACCAGGACCAAATCGAGGACTTGGACGCCCAGAGTCAGGAACGGAGAGATGGCCTCCCAAAGTTCAAAGGCGAGAATGGGGGTCATTGTGCGTCAGGGATGCGGGATTGGACAAGGGCTTGATGCAAGGCCACGGCTTCTTTCGCTTCCGCCACGTCGTGCACACGCAAGATGTGCGCTCCCCGGTCCAGGGCCCAGGCGTGCAAGGCGGTCGTGCCGTTCAGCGCGCGTTGGCTGTCGACGCCAAGCACCTTTTGAATCATCGACTTGCGGCTCACACCTGCAAGCAGGGGGCACTGCAGTTCATGGAATTGGTCGAGGGCGTCGAGCAACGCGTAATTGTGCGCCACCGTTTTCCCAAAACCGAAGCCCACGTCAGCCACGACGTCGGTCACACCCGCTTGGTAGGCCGCGTGAACCCGGCGTTGCAAATGGGTCACCACCTCGTGCACCACATCGTCGTAGGTGGGGTTGTCTTGCATCGTGGTGGGCGTCCCTTGCATGTGCATCAGGACATACGGGGCGCGGGCTTGCGCCACCACCGCCCACATGTCCGGGTCGGCGTCGCCACCCGACACGTCGTTGATGACGTCGGCCCCTTCTGCCAACGCCCGACGCGCCACCTCGGCGTGGAACGTGTCCACACTGACAATCGCATCCGGTTGGGTCTTTTTCAGCGCGACCAGGACCGGTTCCAGCCGTTGCCATTCAGCTTCAGGCCCCAGCTCCTCTGCACCAGGGCGCGTCGACTGGGCTCCAAGGTCGAGCATGTCGGCGCCTTCGTCCAGCATGCGCTCGGCTTGACCCAACGCGGCAGCAGGATTGTTCCATGCCCCGCCGTCGTGGAAGGAGTCGGGGGTGAGGTTCAGGATGCCCATCACCCAAGGTTGGTGAAAACTCACCACGGAACCGCGAAGTGTGATTGAAGGTGTCACGACGTGCATTGTAACTTGCCGCAAGTTAGCATGGAGACCCTCGCACAATACGACAAATGCCTCGCCAGCTGCGTGGACTTGTTCGAACGGAAAACCCAGGATTACGGCACGGCTTGGCGCATTTTGCGTCCCTCGTCGTTGACCGACCAAATCTTCATCAAGGCCAACCGCATCCGCACCTTGCAGGAAGTTGGGGAGTCGAAGGTGGGAGAGGGCATCGAACCTGAATTCATCGGCATTGTCAATTACTGCTTCATGGCGATGATTCAATGCGACCTCGACGGTTCTGCGCCGCTCGAATTGCCGGTGGACGAGGCCAACAGATTGTACCACGAGGCGAAAGACGCCACGCGGGCGTTGATGCAAAAGAAGAACCACGACTACGGCGAGGCTTGGCGCGACATGCGCATTTCGTCGCTGACTGACTTGATCTTGATGAAGCTCCTTCGGGTCAAGCAAATCGAGGACAACAATGGAAAAACCGTGGTGAGTGAAGGGGTGGAGGCCAATTACATGGACATGGCCAACTACGCCCTTTTCGCATTGATTTTAAGTTCAGAAGGAGTTTCTGTATAAACCTACAGTTGAAGGAATGTTGAAAGCACTGGATGGATTGACTTGGGTGTCTCGCGTGTTGGTCGGGGCGCTGTTTGTGGTGTCGGGATTGATCAAGTCCAACGACGCCTTGGGGTTCATGTACAAGCTGGAAGAGTACTTCGAGCCAGGGGCCATGAACCTCGAGTTTCTCGGGCCTTGGGCGTTGGAATTGGCCGTGTTCGTGTGCATCGCTGAAATTTTGTTGGGCATTGCCATTCTCGTGGGCGCGCTTCCCAAGTTGACCTCGGTGTTGACCACGGTCATGATGGTGTTCTTCACGTGGTTGACGTGGTACACGGCGACATGCGACCCGTTTGGGACCAAAGAGATTGTCGACGCTTCCGGCGCGGTGGTGGAGATCGCCAACCAGTGTGTGTTGGAGTGCGGGTGTTTTGGGAACGCCATCCCTCTGACGGCGTACCAAAGCTTCTTGAAGGATGTGGTGCTGCTCATCTTCGTGGTGCCCATCGTGTTGTCTGCATTCCTTGGACGCATCCAGTTGAACACCCCGCGCCAAGGCACGGCTGTGTATGCAGCGGCCATGGTGGTGACATACTTGTTCGGAGAAATGATGCTGGATTGGAATTTCCCCGTCTTGTACCTCGCCTTGAACTTGATTGCCGCGGAGGCGGTGAAGCGCCGCTGGAACCACCCGCTGAAAGAATGGGGCATGGCCTTGGCTGTGGTTGTGGTCAGTGGGTTTGTGCAGTTCTGGACCCTGAGCCACTTGCCGTTGAAGGATTACCGTCCTTACGCGGTGGGCGAGAATGTCTTGGAAAACCGCATGACGGCAGAGGAATTGGGGCTGGAAGGCCCCGTGTTTGACAAGGAGATTCGATTTTTCCATCCCGAGACTGGGGCTGAGACGCTTGTCATGCAATCGGAGTACATGGCCCAAAAACTGTGGGACAAGTCCAATGAACCCGGCACCTCTTTCATGGCGACCTATCCCGAAGGCGACTGGGAGCACGCCCGTGAAGTGAAGGTCAAAGACGGGTACGAGCAGCGCATCCTTGATTTCCAAATGGTCGACGCCGAAGGCAACGACCTGACCGACGCCATCCTCGGCTCTGACGCGCCGGTCTTGCTTCATGTCTCCAAAGACCTGGACGCCATGTCCACATCTTGGCAGAACGAATTCAACGCGTTGGGTGCTGCGGCGCAAGCCCAAGGTTGGGCCATGTACGGGCTGACCAACGCCACGGCAGAGGAACACGCGGCGTTTGTGGCGGCGGAAGGGGCGACGTACCCCTTCTTGACGTGCGACCAAACTGAATTGAAAATCGTCGTCCGCGCCAATCCGGGATTGGTTTGGATTCAGGGCGGTGTGGTCATGGAGAAGTGGGCCGGCAGGGACGTGCCTTCGGTGGAGGAACTTGCCGGGCGCATCGAACAAGGCCGTTGACCATGGCGCGGGTGCTGCGACGGCTGGCCCAAGGGTTGAGTGTGTTGTGGGGCAGCGCCACGCTGGTGTTTTTGATTTTCTCTCAAGTCCCAGATCCGGCGAGGGCCATTGCAGGACAAAACGAGCGTCAAGAAGCGATGGATGCCTTCCGACGTGTGCATGGCCTTGACCTGCCCATTGGCCAGCGCTATCTGCGTTTTTTGGGCGAGTTGTCGCCATGGGGCCCGCACGAGACGGGGTGGGGACTGAAGGCGCCAAGCCTCGGGGTCAGCTACTTCGGGGAGCGGCCAGTGGCGGATGCGCTGATGGAGGCCTTGCCTGCCACGTTGTTGCTGGCCGTGACAGCCACGGGTTTGGCGTTGTTGCTCGGGGTGTCGCTGGGCTTGGCGTTGGCTTGGCGCGGAGATGGGCCTGTGGCACGGTCGGTCATTGGNTTGGCCACCTTGGGCATGAGCGCGCCGTCGTTTTTTGTGGCCATTCTCGTGGCGTGGCTCTTCGGCGTGGTGTGGCATGACTTGACGGGCTTGCCTCCTTCTGGGGGGTGGCGTGTGTTGGACCCGTTTGAAGGGCCNCAGGTCGCTTGGCANCACCTGATCTTGCCTGCGTTGACACTNGGGATCCGCCCNTTGTCCGTCGTGATTCAACTCACGAGAAATGCCGCAGAGGACGTGCTTGGGCAGTCCTACATNCGAACGGCCCGTGCCAAGGGCGTTGGAGGGTGGAGNCTGATGCGGAAGCACGTGTTGCGCAACGCCATGAACCCTGTGCTGACGGCCGCCAGCGGTTGGTTTGCCAGCATGTTGGCTGGGGCGGTGTTTGTCGAATTTGTTTTTGGATGGAACGGCATGGGGTTGCTCATGTTCCGGGCCCTCGAAGCCGGCGACTTGCCCGTGGTCATGGGTGGCGTGATGGTGGTGGCGACGGTGTTTGTCGCCGTGAACATGGCCGTGGACGCCATGTACGGGTGGCTGGACCCCCGCGTCAGGNTGAAGTGAGGTCGTCCTGAATCCAGGCGGTCAGTTTTTCGGCCATGCTGTGGAAGTACCGCTTGGTCTTGTAGCTGGCCACCCACTCGATGCCGCGGACCGCGTTGGTGAGGAAGAGTTCGTCGGCTTGCAGGAGCGTTTGGGGCGTGAGGGTGCATTCGTACACCTTGACTCCGTGGTCCAAGGCGGTGCGGATCAACACGGCGCGCATGATGCCACCCACGCACCCGTCGTCCAAGCTAGGGGTGTAGAGCACGCCGTTGGACACCACGAACAGGTTGGACCGGGAGGACTCGATGATCTTTTGATCCGCGTTCAAAATCAGGGCGTCGCNCCAGCCTTGGATGCGCGCGTGCCTTGCGGCGTGCACGTAGACCGTCGAGGCGATGTTCTTGTACCGACTGACGGGCGACACGTGCTTGTGCATGTCCTGGTAGATGTCCACGTCGAGCCCTTTGGGNGCGAGTGAAAACCCTNGGGNGTCCANGCGTTCCACTGTGGCCACCCACGACGTGTTGTCGGTGTCCGGTGTGTACTTCCCTTGTCCTTCGCGGTAGGCGGTCAAACGGATGCGGGCATCGCCTTCAAACGACCACGTCTGCCTCCACACTTCCAGGCTTTCCTTCAAGGACGATTCGTGCAGGCTGTCGGGCACGTCCATGCCATGGGCGGCCAGGGCCGCATGCAGCCGGGCCACGTGAAGCCCCAAGTAGGGCACGCGGTTGTCGGTGAAGCGCATCGACTCAAAGACGCCGTCTGCGACCAAAAACCCGCGGTTGGCGAAGGCTGTCGGGGCGTCTTGTTCGCCGACAACGTGGCCGTTCAGGAGCATGTGTCCAAGATGAAGTTCACCGCATCGAGCAACGGGGCGTTGGGCTCAATNAGCACCCCGCGCACCCCCACAGGCGAGGCGGCGTCCAAGTCGCGTTGCTTGTCTCCGACCATCCACGACCGAGCCGGGTCGAGTTGGTGCTTGGCGCATGCCCGTTCCACCATCAAGCTCCCTGGCTTGCGGCTGAGCGACTTGCCCGTGGATGGATGGTGGGGGCTGTAGAAAATGTCCAGAATCGGCGNGCNGTTCTCTTCACANACANGTGCGAGGTGGGCGTGGATGTCGGCGACGTCTTCGTGGGTGTAGAGTCCCTTGGCGAGTCCACCNTGGTTGGTGATCAGCACCACTTCGAAACCGGCTTCTTTCGCCAAGGTCAAGGCCTCCATCACAGTCGGGAGGATGGTGAACTCGGAGAGGTTCTTGGTGTAGTCCCCGGGGTCGTGGTTGATCACCCCATCGCGGTCCAAAAACAAGCAAGGTCGAAGGCTCATGCTGCAAACCTAATCACCTTAATTTCGAAGGCATGAACACCGGACAATTTTCTCCGTGGACAACCGAAGCTTGGTTGCGTGGCGCAAGGGGACAAGAGGATGTGACTGGCCAAGTGCGGTGGGATGGATTGACCATCCCTCAAGTGGTGGTGAGTCCTGATTCGCCGCTGGCCTTCCCGGCTTCAGAGGCAGGGTGGGAAATTCAGCAAGGGTTCAGCACCCACGACGCCTTGATGCAAGGCTTGATGCACGGCGTCGAGGGCATTCGCACCTCCGCCGAGGGCGTCGATGGCCCCCACCTCAGGGACTTGCTGAAGGAAGTCCACCCCGAGATGGTGGCGTTGCATGTGGATGGATACGACACCGTCGGTGCCCTGCGTGCCGTGGTGGCATGGGCCAATGGCGTGGATGTCAAAGGGTCGAGCACGTGGGACGTNGGCCGTTTTTGCGCCTTCGACGAAGAGGCCTTGGCGCTTCACGCAGAAGCGTGGCACGCGGCCATGCCTGCCTTCCAAGTTTGGGGTGTGGACGCCGCCAAATGGCAGGACCGCGGCTTGTTGCCTGTGGACGCCCTGGGCGCCATGGTCAGCGCCGCCAAGGCTGGATTGAAGGTGTTGGTTGAGCGAGGTTGGTCNTTGGAGGCCGCGGCCAAGCATGCGACCATGCGGGTGGCGATCGGCACCGACGTGTTGTCGAGCATCGCGTTGGNCCGTGCGGCGCGTGCCATGTGGCACCGTCTGCTGAGCGAGATGGGGTGCCCGAATGCCGGTGCCCTGCGCTTGGAGGCCCAGACCGCCACCCTCGGGCTGCACGCCGAAGGCGGCCGTGATGCGTTGTTGTCCAACACCGTGGCGGCCTACGCAGCCGTNGTGGCTGGCGTGGACGGGCTGGAAGTCCGTCCCCACGACTTCCGGTCGCACAACGCCGCTGAGACCCAAGGCGAGGAACACGCCAGGGCCTTGCGATGGGCCAGAAACATCCAACACGTGTTGCGGGAAGAAGCCGGTTTGGGCGCCCATGCCGACGCCATGAAGGGCAGCCATGCCTTGGAGGCGTTGACCCGGCAGGTGGCCGAGCAGGCCTGGACGCGATTTGAAACGCTCGAGGCCGCTGGAGGCTGGCGNGCGTGCGGCGACCTCGTCCGCCAATGGACCTTGGAAGGGCAGCGTGCCCACTTGGCCCGTCCATGGTACGTGTCGACCGACATGAGCCGCGGCTCGACGCCGTGGGCGCAAGACGCCGACTCGCGGTTTTACGCCTTGGATCACCCTGCGGAGGAGCCCGCCCGCGCGCCTTTGGACACCTGCGCATGGCCAGAGGCCTTGACGCGTGAAGAGGCGATTCAGCGTGAGCGGCATCCGCATGAACAGTTTGGGCCAGGCGTGTCTCCTTACCTCGGAGGGCCGTATTCCACGATGTACGCCGTGCGGCCCTGGACGGTTCGACAGTACGCAGGGTTCTCCACGGCCGAGGAAAGCAATGCCTTTTACCGCCGAAACTTGGCAGCAGGCCAAAAGGGCTTGAGTGTGGCGTTCGATTTGGCCACCCACCGGGGCTACGACAGCGACCATCCCCGTGTGCAGGGGGACGTGGGCAAGGCGGGTGTGGCGATCGACAGCGTCGAGGACATGAAGCGTCTTTTTGAGGGCATTCCACTCGACCAAATGAGCGTCAGCATGACCATGAACGGCGCGGTGTTGCCCATTTTGGCGTTCTACATCGTGGCGGCTGAAGAGCAAGGGGTGCGTCAGGATCAATTGACCGGGACCATTCAGAACGACATCCTCAAGGAATTCATGGTGCGGAACACGTTCATTTATCCGCCCTCGCCGTCCATGCGCATCATCAGCGACATTTTCGCCTACACGGCGGAGCACATGCCGCGCTTCAATTCCATCAGCATCAGCGGGTACCACATGCAGGAAGCGGGCGCCACGCAAGAGATCGAGTTGGCCTACACCTTGGCCGACGGCTTCGAATACGTGAAGACTGGCGTCGATGCGGGTCTGGACGTGGACGCCTTCGCGCCCCGCCTGAGCTTCTTCTGGGCCAACGGCATGGCCCACCTGAAGGAAATTGCCAAAATGCGCGCAGGGCGTGTGCTCTGGGCCGATCGAATGCGCGGTGAATTTGGGGCCAACGCGAAAGGCCAAATGCTCCGAACCCACACCCAAACGTCGGGCTGGTCGTTGACGGCCCAAGACCCTTGGAACAACGTNGCGCGCACGGCCATTGAGGCNTTGTCGGCCACNATGGGCGGCACGCAATCGTTGCACACCAATTCACTGGACGAAGCCATCGCGTTGCCNACGGACATGTCGGCCCGCATCGCCCGCAACACNCAGCTNTTGCTCCAGACGGAGGCNGGGTANACCGCAGCGGTCGACCCTTGGGCAGGAAGCGATGTTGTGGAGGCCATGACAGCTGAGATGATGGCCGAGGCGGAGAAGCTGATGGCAGAAATCGCCGACAAGGGAGGCATGGCCAAGGCCATCGACGAGGGGTTGCCCAAGTTNCGCATCGAGGAAGCGGCTGCCGAGAAGCAAGCCAACATCGACCGGGGTCGCGACAAAATCATCGGGGTCAACTTGTTTGCCGTGGACGGCGAAGACGACGTGGAGGTGCTCGTGGTGGACCAAGAAGAAGTGCAACGTCAACAATTGGAAGGGTTGGTCGTGCTGAAAGGCNCGCGNGACCAAGGGCAGGTGGACGACGCACTGGCCCAGGTGACGAAGACGGCCCGAGAAGGGGGCAACTTGCTTGAGGCCGCAGTGCATGCTGCACGTTCGAGGGCGACCCTGGGTGAAATCAGTGCGGCGCTTGAAGTGGTGTTCGACCGGTTCTTGCCCGCAGACCGCCGTGTCTCCGGTGTATTTTCACGGGCGATGGAAGGTTCTGAGGCATACGACGAGGTTCGTGGGATGAGCGACGCCTTCGCCGCGCGGGCAGGCCGCCGGCCGCGCATCTTGGTGGCGAAGATGGGCCAAGATGGCCACGACCGTGGGGCCAAGGTGGTCGCGTCTTCCTTTGCGGATTTGGGCTTTGACGTCGACCTCGGACCACTTTTCTCCACCCCTGAAGAGGTGGCGCGTCAAGCGATGGAGAACGACGTGCACTTGGTGGGCGTCAGCACACTGGCGGCGGGCCATCTCACGTTGGTGCCGGGTTTGATTCAAGCGTTGAAAGACGCAGGCAGGCCCGACATTCTCGTGGTGGCAGGCGGGGTCATTCCTCCTGGCGATTACGACGCCCTGTACAACCACGGTGTGGTGGGCGTGTTTGGGCCTGGCACGCCGATCACGGCCAGTGCCAAGGACATCTTGGAATTGATGCTGGAGGCGTACGGCTGAGACTTGTTCAAGCCAAGAGGGCCTGTCAGCATATCTCCCCGAACGAACTGAGGATGGCGAGCACATCGTCCACGGCCACCACGCCGTCCCCGTCGATGTCGCCGATGCCGCACCCTTGCGTGCAGCCAAATTCACCCAAGACCATCAACACGTCGGACACCCCGACCAGCAAGTCGCCGTCCAAATCCTCTGGGCAGCCTGAGGCATCCGGACCGGCGTTCGCTGCATTGGGGGTCGGAGGGGTGGTGGTCCCAGACACAAACGTCACCCATTCCTCGGCACCGTCGGTGACACGTCCCAAGCTGGAATTGGGAATGGGGTCGTTTTCCCACTCGATGTGGTCGACGCACCGCCATCCAAATTCGTCCCAGACCGAGAGGATCAAGTTGTCTTGCTCTGCGTCGAGGTTGAACGGCGCATGGAGCGGACCGTCTTCCAAATCGTTGTCGCACCAGACCACCCTGTGGTCGCCAGGGTCCACGGTGAACGCAGGGAATACGTAGGCGTCCGGGCTGGAGCGTTTGTCGGTCAGCGCCAAGCCCACGGGGTTGGCGAACGACTCGCTCACGTTCACGATTTCCACCCAATCCGCAAACCCGCCGGCTTCGTCGGCGACAAATGAATTGTTGAGCGCCATCAATTCGTTCAATTTGAACGGGACGGTTGTTGCATGGCTGATCCAAGCTGAAGAGGGGACGCAAGGGTCTGTGGGTTGTGCCCCGTCGATGTAGGTGGCGGAGGTGTACCACGACACCTGGTCCGCACCAGGAAACCCGAGGCGGATGCCAAATCGTGCGTCGCCAGCCTCGCCATCGCCATTCGTGCCGTCGTCCAACATGGGGTAGGAGACAAAGGGGCCGCCGTCCACACTCACGTGGGCTTGCACGGACATGGGTGCGCCAGCAACTTCTGCCTTGACGCGGAGGGTGTCGTCCACCACCGGGGTGTACACCCACGCTTGAATGTCGCGGGGGAATTGGGCGTCACTTGTTTGACCGTAGGCAGAGGAGGCGCGTGTGTTGACGTAGGAGGCGATGCCCTGGGTCACGTGCCCACCCCAGGTGCCAGTGAGGCAATCCAAAAAGGCGTCGTCGTTGAATCCGTAGTCGTACGTGCGGTAGACATCCTCAAGCGCCGCGGACGTGCACAAGGTGCGCAGGGTGCTGCCATGTTGCAGCCAAGCGGACCCGTTGAATCCGTTGTCCAAGAGTTCTCGCACGTACCACCCCAAGCGGGTGCGGTATTGCTCGATGCCCATCACCCGCTCGTACAAAGGCCGCTCGCCCCACTGGTCCCATTGGTACACGTTGTGGGTGGCCCAACCGCCGCCCCATTCGATGCCCAAGGTGTTGTCCACGTCGTAGGTGATCATCATCAAACGCCCGTCTGTGGGGCGTTCGTAGAGGTAGTAATTGTTGTGGTTGCCGATGTAATTGTCCCAGTGGCCCACAAGGATTTCCATGGCCGCAGTCTTCAAAAAGGCGTCCACGTCAAAAATGGCTTCAAGGGCACACTCAAACTCGTCGTCAGGGACAGTCCCAATCACCGTGCACAATTCAGCAATGGCGCTGTAATCGTCCTCGACCGTGTTCGTCTTGAGTTCATACACCCTTTGGTCGGACCACCATGGGGACAGTTTGTACGCTTCAGGGTCCTCCCCGAGGTAGGCCAAATCCCCTGGATATGTGCACTTCCACAAGTTTCCGTCGTCGTGCTTGAAGCGCTTTTGAATGAACTCTTCGTCCACGTGTTCCACGTTGATGTACAGCCCCCGGTACTCGCCATTGACGTACACACGCACATGGCTCACGCGCGGTGCCACGTGGCCTTGGGCCCTCATGAATTCCCACACCATCCGTGCGCGGAGCATGGATGGGTCGTTGTGGTTGCCGTTGAGGTTGAGCTTTTCCAGGCCATTCCAGCTGCCGCCTTGTGTGAATGTGTTGAAGCTCACCTTGAAACTTTTCTTGGCGGCCTCGCGCGAGGTGTTTCCCCGGAGGCGCATTCCCACATTCTCCACGGTGTCGATGCCAGCCGAACTTTCGTACACGAAGGTCGCGGGCCATTCTTGGTTGCTGTACGCGTTGTCTGGGTTCAGGATGAACGCCCAGTCGTTTTCGCTGAGGGTCAAACGGACCGTGGCCACCTCATCTTCCAAAAACGCAGGCCCCAAAGCTGGGACGTATTCTTGGGCCATGGCCGTGGAGGCGCCAAGCCAGACCCACATCAAAACCAATCCCATGAGGTGCAACTTCTTCATGACCCCAAAATACGAAGCGGGGACCGCAGGCCATTCAGGAAGGACTTGACGTCCATGGCAGGCTTTCCCTGAGGTTGCAAACGAAGGACGTCGATGGCGCCGTCGCCGCATTGCACGCTGAGTTGGCCTTTGCCCATGTGCACGGTGCCGGGCTGTCCGCCGAAATCCACGCCAGACTTTCGAGACTGGTGCACACGCAGGGCGGTGCCGTCGGGCAAGGTGGTCCATGCGCCCGGAAAAGGGTTCAGCCCACGCACGAGGTTGTGCACCTCCTGGGCCGACTTGCCCCAGTCGATCCGGCCGTGTTCTTTGAAAAGCTTGGGCGCTTCCTTGAGCGCCTCATGTTCAAGCAACATGGATTGCTGGGGCACAGCCTCCGCGCTTCCAGAGGCGAGCGCGTCGACGCTTTCCACCAAAAGGTGTTTGCCGGCATCCAAAATTCGGTCGTGCAAGTCGCCTGTGGTGTCGTCAGGTCCGATGGGTACTTCCACGCGGCCGAGCACGTGGCCGGTGTCGATTTGGTGTTGGAGCAAAAACGTGGTGGCCCCCGACACCGTTTCGCCATTCAAGACCGCCCAATGGATCGGGGCGGCTCCACGGTATTGCGGGAGCAGGGACCCATGAAGATTGATTGTGCCCAACCGGGGGAAGTTCCAGACCACTTCCGGCAACATGCGGAAGGCAACCACCACCCCCAAATCTGGCGCCCACGAGTCCAGTGTGGCTCGGAATTCAGGCGACTTCAACTTATCTGGCTGGGCCAGAGGGAGCCCGTGCTTCTCCGCCACCACCTTCACTTCGGAGGCGCGGAGCGAACGGCCTCGGCCGGCGGGCCGGTCTGGGGCGGTCACAACGCCCACGACCTCGTGGTGAGATTCCAACAGCCGCTCGAGGCAGGTTGCGGCGAACCCTGGGGTTCCAAGAAAGACAATGCGCAAGGGCTGTGTGGATTGTGTCATGCCTTGCAAAGGTCCAACAACCCTTTCAAGAATCGTGCAGCGAAGGATGGCCGTCGCGCCAAGGCATGAATTTCAAGCACGCGGCCGACCCCAACAGGATGCCGCCGAAATACACCCAGTCGGCCCGCCAAATCACATGGATGGGTGCAGTCCATTCCAACGCCAAGACGTAGGCCACCGCGATGTACACCGTCACNCTCGTGAGTTCAATCCAAANGGCGTGCTTGGTGAAGCCNGCGCCCTGCAGCACGGCNATGGCGATGGCGCTGAGGGCGTAGCATTGNATGGCGATCCATGCCGTGCCCAAGGTGTCGGCCATGGCCGCGTGTCCGACCGGTTCTCCCACTTGGTCAAAAAAGTGTCCTGCAATCCATTCTGGGTAGGCCACGTAGCCGTGGGTCAAGGACCACACCCCGAGGTAGCTCAACGCCACCAGGGTGAGCAAGGCCCGAGGGAGGTCTTGTTGTCGGCCTTCGCCAATCAACGTGGAGACCACGGTTCGGGTGGTTTGGCCCAAGCCTGTGCACACCACGAAGGCGAGCATGAACGCATTGCGCGTGAGGTGGCTGACCTTGAGTTCCATCATGCCCACGCGCTCGACGAAGAAGAAAAAGCTCGCCCACGTGGAAATGGTCAAGCCAAATTGTGCCATGACCGGCATGGCCAACTTCCACCATTGCCGGAGGGTGTCTCGGCACAGCGCCCTCCGTCCCATGAACGAGTCGGGGTGCATGTGAAACCTGGCGATGGCCCAAGCAAGGAGTGCGCCGGTCGTTTCAGCGATGAGCGAGGCGCGGGCTGCACCCTGCGCACCGAGTTGGGGCCCACCCCAAAGTCCCTCCACCCAGTGCGCGTCCAGGAGGATGTTGATGCCCGCCATGGTCAAAGCGAGGGGAAGGAGGGGTTTGGTTTTGGCCTGTCCGATCCAGTCGGCNTCCAGGGCCATCANAAGGGCGTAGGGCACGAATCCCCAGCCNCGGATGGCCAGGAACGGCGTGAACAGATCCCGAACCTCNCGGTTGGCCATCAACGGTTCCCAACCGCCCNANGCNTTGANGCCNAGCACNAGGGCCGTCAACANGGCGCCAAGGGCCACCAAGGCCACCCTNCCCGTGCGCGAGGCCACCGCCATGCGCCCGCCTTGGTCAGCGCCCTGATGGCGGGCCACCAAGATTTGAATGCCCATGCTCCCACCCGTGAGGACCATGACGAAGGTGAGGTACACAAGCGCCGCATTGCCTGCGGCGTTCAATTCCAATTCTCCGGCGCGGCTGAGGAAAAAGTTGTCCGTGAGCACCACAAAAAACTGCACCAAGCTGCCGAGCGAGATGGGCACGGCGATGCGGAGCAGGTCGCGTGGGCGAATGGACAGGGGGGAGGCGCTCACAAGTTGGAAAGGAGTGTGGCGGGTGGGGTCAGTCCTTCCCGTGCCAAGATGCCGGACGCGTGGCGGACGGATTTGAACATCCACTCGGCNCGCAACACNGCCAACTCCTCNGGACGCANGGTCCACGAGATGTCNGAGGCACGCAAGCGTTGGTTGAGGCGATGCATGAGAACGGCCGCGGCCACGCTGATGTTGAAGCTTTCCGTGAATCCGTGCATGGGGATCTCGACGAACGCATCGGCGTGTTNCATCATGAAGTCGGAGGCGCCAGAGAACTCGGTCCCCATCACCAGGGCCACCGGTTGGTCCAGAGGCAAGGTCTCAGGCGTGTGTCCAGATGCATGGGGAGAGGTGACCACCAGCCGGTGTCCATGCGACTTGATGCGGTCGACGCACGCTTGTTTGGCGTTGTCCGCGCCGAGATGCCGATGAAGCTGGAGCCATTGGGACGCTCCCTTGGCCACNCCTTTGTTTCTGGACCACGCGTTTTCGTTTTCGATGAGGTGCACGTCGAGCAGCCCAAACCCGTCGGCACTTCGCATCACGGCACTGGCATTTCTGCTCTGATAGACGTTTTCAAGCACCACAGAAATGTGCCTTGTGCGTCCTGCGGACACACGTTCGATGTGCCCCAAACGCGCCTCGGTCAGGAGGGGGCGCAACACGTCCATGCACGCGTGGGCGTGGTCAACTTGGGCAGACGTGGGAGAAGGGTAGGGCACGGACGCAAATTTGGACCCAAAAGAAAGTCCCTCCACCCAAGGGTGGAAGGACTTTCAAAAANGTGGCTTGTCAATCAGACAGTCAAGCCAGCGCCAGCCTTGAACTTCACAACGTTCTTGGCAGCGATCTGGATCTCAGCGCCGGTCTGTGGGTTGCGGCCAGTGCGTGCAGCACGCCTGCTCACAGAGAAAGAACCGAAGCCAACGAGTGACACGCGGTCACCAGACTTCAAAGCACCGTGGATGGCACCNGTTGTGGCGTCGAGGGCGCGAGCGGCGTCGGCCTTAGATAGTCCAGCGCCAGCGGCGATGGCATCGACCAATTCAGACTTGTTCATGAGAATGGTTTTTGAAATGAATAAAAGAGTGTCGTNGCCAAATGTAGAGGCGCAATCCCAGTGTTGGCAAGGGGTGTGGCGCCTCACGGGGCATTTTGTGAACAACCCTTTCTTTTGTGTTGATAAGGCCGAGAAAAACGGCCGAAAACCGCGTGAAACCGGGCGTTTCAGCCCAGCTCAGNCCAATTTTTCAGGCTTNGGTCGGACCATTTCAAGCAGCAACGCACTTCCCGCGAGCACCAGATAGCCCCATCCCGTGACCCCCACGACCCAATGTTGTCCTGCGGACACGAGGCACGCGACCACCCCGAGGCTGACGCGCACAATGCCCAAAAATTCCACATCCCGCTCAGGGTCGGATTCAGGCACGTGGGTGAGGGCGCCCATGACATGGGCTGCCAGACACACCCAAGGTGCGACTGCGGAGGGCAATTGGACCACCCCGGCAAGCGCCACGCCCAAGGCGAACAGATGCAACAAGATGTGAAGGCGTCGTGGCATTCTACCCATGGCGCAAAAATAAATGCGCAACCCCCACAATACCTTCGCGGCATGAACGACTTCCAGCCTTATTGCCCTGAAATTCGCTTCGCTGACGTAGACGCGTACGGCATCGTGCACAACGCCAAGTACTTGGTCTACATGGAGCAGGCCCGCATCCACTGGTGGCGCCAAGCGGTAGGCGGCAGTGCTTGGGATTGGACCAAGATCGGCGTGCTGGTTGCGCACCACACCATCGACTACCTGAGTCCCGTTCAACTTGGCGACGCGTTGGAGGTGTCTTGCGTCGCAGGGGACGTCGGAACCAAAAGCATGGACGTGCATTACACCATGGCGTGCAAGGGCCGGCNGGTGGCCAAGGCCAAAACGGTGCTNGTGTGCTTCGACCACGAGAAAAAGCAGACCACTTCTGTGCCCCAAGAATGGCGCGACGCGCTCGAGCGCCTCAAAGCGCCGACCAAAGCTTGATCTCCGCCGGGGCGTTCGGACTCAGCGGCGAATCACCCAAACCTGATGCGACCAAGCACCGAGGGTGTCCTCGGGCGTCAACACATCTGCCGCCAGCGTGCCGTCGGGTTGGAGCCGTTCCATCGTTACAGCATCTTGAACCCAAGGTCCCACGTTGTCCCAAGGCAAGGGACGCGTGTCGTTTGCCGCGTTGACCACGGTCACAATGCGCACGTCGTCTTGTTCTCGACTGAATCCGTAAACGCCGCGCTTCGGGAAAAAGTGCTCCAGCCCACCTTGAAAGGCA
>PBWG01000030.1 GCA_002729115.1 Crocinitomicaceae bacterium
AAGCAACCTCGCGCGGCGGTAGTACCCCAATCCCTCCCAGGCCTTCATCACTTCCGTCTCCGACGCCCGAGCCAAATCCTCCACCGTGGGAAACAGTTCTTGGAACAAGTGCCACTTGGGAATGCCAGTGTCCACACGGGTTTGCTGGAGCATGATTTCACTCAGCCACGTGCCGTAGATGCTGGGGGTCAGACGCCAAGGAAGGTCTCGGGCATGGCTGTCGTACCACGTGGCGAGGGACCGTCGGGCACGCTCCGCGTCGGTTTGGCACCAATTTTTTTGCAGAAAACCCCCCTTACTCATGTCGTTTCCAAAGGTATGGGTGTATTTTCGCACCCCGAAAACCAAGGGCCCAGCCCGAGGTCTACTTCATTGAATTCAAACAACATCCCCCTCTCGACCCATGACCAAGGCAGACATCGTTAGCCAGATTTCGGAACAAACCGGAATGGAAAAAGGAGACATTCAAGTGACTGTGGAAGCGTTCATGCGCGCCGTCCGCAACAACTTGGAGAACGGCAACAACGTGTACCTCCGCGGATTCGGCAGCTTCGTTGTGAAGACGCGTGCCGCCAAAACTGGCCGCAACATCCTCGCGAAGAAGTCCATCCAGATCCCCGCCCACAACATCCCTTCATTCAAGCCAAGCCGCGATTTCTTGGACAACGTGAAGGCCAACGTGAAGGTCAAGTAAACGGACCTCGGCATGGCGGTTTCCAAATCATCGTGGGTCTTGATTGCCGGTGCGGGTGCATTGGCAGTGGGACTCGTGTTGATGCCCAGGACACCCGGTTCATCTGAACCGNCGTTGCCNNTGGAGNAAGGCGTTGCNTTGGAAGACATCGGGACCGACCCTGTGGANGTGGCGGTNGCCAAGGTGAGCGGCGAGAACCCCATGGAGGGCATCCTCGAGCTGCGCCAGCTGGCCGAATCCACCCCGCCNAACTTGGACGCCGTGNTGTGGCTTGGCCGCTTCAGNGTCCAGAGCGGTCAATTGGANAAGGCCCGTGAGCGTTTCAACCAAGTCATCGACGCGGCACCCGACCGTGTGGAAGCGTATTGGGAGCGCGCCATGTTGGACATGGAGGAGGGTTTTCTCGAAGACGCCGTGGAGGGATTTGACCTTTGCGTGTCTGCCGACGAACTTTACGTCAACGGCCGGTTCTTCAAGGCGCGATGCCTCGAGGCCATGGAGAAACCCGACCTCGCCCTGACTGAATACAAATCTTACCTTCCGCTCGCTCCGGACACAGCCGTGGCCAAGAGCGTGGAAGGAATCATCGAACGGCTTGAATCTGCCCTGGCAGAAACAAGCATCTAAACAACATCATCATGCCAAGCGGAAAAAAGCGCAAGCGTCACAAGATGGCCACGCACAAGCGGAAGAAGCGTCTTCGCAAGAACCGTCACAAGAAGAAGTAATGTGCGTGACTTGAGGCTGTGATGTGCAGCCTCGAGTCGCGGNGCTTCATGTGATGGACGCGGAACTCGTCATCAATTCAACGTCGAAGGGCGTTGACATTGCCGTCCTGGAAGACGGTCAGCTCGTGGAGCTGCACCGCGACCGTGGGGANGTGCAANACGCCGTGGGCGACATCTACGTCGGCCGCGTCAGGAAAGTCATGCCCAACCTGAATGCAGGTTTTGTCGACGTGGGNCACGGAAAGGATGCCTTCTTGCACCATTCCGATTTGGGCCCTCAGTACAAGACGCAGCAGACTTGGGTCAAGCGTGTGATGTCNGGCAAGCAACCCACGGCCGACATCAGCAAATTCAANCGGGAANAAGACATCGACCGGAAGGGCAAGATGAAGGACTACGTGTCCGCGTCTCAGCTCGTNCTGGTTCAAGTGGCGAAGGAGCCCATCAGCACCAAGGGNCCAAGGTTGACGNCGGAAGTCAGTCTGCCGGGGCGCTATTTGGTGCTGGTGCCTTTCAGCGACAAGGTCAGNNTGTCTTCGCGCATCAAAGGAGAAAAAGAACGCANCCGACTGCGTCGCCTCATGCAGAGCATCCAACCCCCAGGGTTCGGNATNATTGTGCGGACGGTGGCGGAAAACAAGGGGTCGGCAGACNTGCACACGGATTTGCAGGATTTGGTTGACCGGTGGCAAAAGCTGTACGCCAACCTCAAGAGTGCCAAGCCAGGGAAGCGCGTGCTGGGCGAAGTGAACCAGGTCAGCGCCGTCCTCCGCGACGTCATGACCAAGTCGTGCACCGCCATTCACGTCAACGACCCTCGCGTGTCAGATGAGGTCAAGGAGTTCTTGGCCCAAAGCAAATCTGGTGACGAGGCCATGGTCAAATTGAGCCGGGCCAAAGACCTGTTCAACAACATGTCNATCCACCGCCAGATCAAGGCGGCGTTTGGTCGTCAAGTGAACCTGCGGTCGGGATCCTACCTCGTGATTGAGCAAACGGAAGCCATGCACGTCATCGACGTGAACAGCGGTGGTCGCAAGAAAGGCGCGTCGAGCCAAGAGGAGAATGCGTTGTTGACCAACCTGGACGTCGTTCCAGAAATCGCGAGGGTGTTGCGCCTTCGCGACATGGGGGGCATCATCGCCATCGACTTCATCGACATGGCCAAGCGGGAGCACAACAAGCAGTTGACAGACGCCCTGAAGGAGGCCATGAAGCGCGACAAGGCCAAGCACAACATCGCCTCACCAAGCCGATTTGGCGTCGTGGAAATGACGCGACAGCGCGTCCGAGATGTGGCTGAGGTGGTGACGACCGACGCTTGTCCGTCGTGCAACGGAACCGGCAAGGTCGAGGCCAGCATCTTGATCACAGACAAGATTGCTTCTGCCCTGAAGTACCTCGCAGAAGGGGAAAACCGAAAGCGCATGACGCTGATGGTGCACCCCGTGCTGGAGGCCTACTTGCTGCAGGGTTGGTGGAAGTCCAGACGACGGGCTTGGGAGAAGGAATTCGCGATCAAGCTTGCGGTGGAATCCAATTCCAACCTGGAATTCTTGGAGTACCACGTGTACAACGCCCTGGGCGAGGACATCACCCCAGATTGACCTNAAGNNTCACGACCGCGNGGGCGGNGTGAGTTCCTTCGGNTAGCATANAAAGCTCTTCTCNACCGGNTTGCTNANCANCTGNAGGNTGAGNTGGTCGTTGGCTTCTGCGAAGTCGCGGATGGNCCCGTCTTTGTAGTGGACCAANATGCCTCGTGGCACGTANGCCTTGTTGTCAATCATGGCGTTGCTGACCAGGAACTGGGCGTCTTCCTCNCCCAAGCCGAAGTGGGCTGCGGTGGCGGACACGCGCTCCTGCACGTCCTCGTCCGTGAACGGCTCGGNGCGGAGCTCGATGCGGAACAAGCCCCGGTCGAGCAGCCGNGTGCTGAGCATGGACAGCACCTTGTCGTCGTGATGGCGCCAGGCTTTCATGGCCACGAAAATGTCGGANTCGTCNAGCTCGCANAACCGNTCCANCACCNCNGGNTCGGCCAAAAACTTCGCNCGGTCGAGGTCGTCATGGAGAAANAGCGACAGCGCNGGGGAGGCGAACACGTCCACCCCTTGACGGGCCAGGTGCTTGGCCCGGCGAAGGACGAGCATGAGCATGTGCTCCGCGCTGAGCACGGTGCGGTGGAGGTAGACTTGCCAGTACATCAGCCGTCGCGCCACCACGAATTTTTCGATGGAGTAGATGGCCTTTTCCTCGACCACCAATTGGCCGTCCACCACGTCCAGCATTTTCAGAATGCGCTCGCTGCCCACCTTGCCCTCCGTGACGCCGCTGTAGAAGCTGTCCCGGGCGAGGTAATCCAATCGGTCCATGTCGAGTTGGCTGCTGACGAGTTGGTGCAGGAATTTCTTGGGGTGGTGGTCGTTGAAGATCTCAATCGCCAAATCCAACGCGCCACCGAACTCTTCGTTCAGCCGCCCCATGATCAAGGCGCTCACGTCTTCGTGGTGCACACCCTGCACGATGCTGTGCTCCAGGGCATGGCTGAAGGGGCCGTGGCCCACGTCGTGAAGCAAAATGGCCAAGCACGCCCCCTCAGCCTCGGCCTCACTGATGTCGACCCCCTTGTTCCGGAGGCTGTCGATGGCTTCCTGCATGAGATGCATGCATCCCACGGCGTGGTGAAAGCGGTTGTGGACGGCGCCAGGGTAGACCAAATGGGACAAGCCCAGTTGCGAAATGCGGCGGAGGCGCTGCATGTAGCGGTGGTCCATGAGGTCCAGCGCACGGGCGTGGCGCAGGGTGACAAATCCGTAGACCGGATCGTTCAGGATTTTGTGTCGGTTGACCTTGCTTGCTGGCATACGATGTCGCGCGTCTCGGCGTTACTTTGTCGCAAGATACGGGTGCCGAGAACGCTTGCGGCGGCCTGTTTTGCTCGAACACACACGCGCATGGCACGACCACACATTCTTTGGGCTGACGACGAAATCGAATTGCTCAGGCCCCACATGTTGTTCCTTGACGAGAAGGGGTACGACGTGACCGGAGTCAACAGCGGGGTGGAAGCGCTTGAACGGGTGGACGAGCACGCCTACGACGTCGTGTTCTTGGACGAAAACATGCCGGGCTTGAACGGCATTGAGACGCTTCAGCGCATCAAGTCCAAGCGGCCTGAGTTGCCCGTCATCATGATCACCAAGAGCGAGGAGGAGCGCATCATGGAGGAGGCGATTGGTTCCAAAATCAGCGACTACCTGATCAAACCGGTCAACCCCAACCAAATCTTGATGGCCGTCAAGAANATCCTGGACAACCGACGNATTCAGGGCGAGCAAGCCCANTCNGCCTACATGCGGGAGTTCCGCGAGTTGGCCATGCAGTTGGGNGGCCGGTTGAACGCAGAGGNATGGTCCGAGGTCTACCGCCGGCTGTGCCATTGGCACCTCACGTTGGGCGATTCGGGAGACGGCGGCATGTTGGAAATTTTGGAAAATCAACATGCCGAGGCGAACCACCAGTTCGCGCGGTTCATCGAAGACCACTACGAACACTGGATGACAGGCATGGAACAAGGCCCCGTGATGTCCCACCAAGTGCTGCCCACGTGGCTGCCTGACGCGTTGGCTGGGTCGGAGGGGCGTCCGCTGTTTTTGGTGGTCATCGACAACCTGCGTTGGGACCAGTGGCGTGCCATTGCGCCGGTGCTGTCNGACGATTGGAACATCGCGGAGGAGAAGACGTATTTCAGCCTGTTGCCCACGGCCACGCAATACGCGCGCAATGCCTTGTTCGCGGGAATGACCCCCGCCGACATCGCCAGGACAAAGCCCGAGTGTTGGGTCGACGAATCCGCCGAAGGCTCCAANAACGCCCACGAGGCCAAGCTGCAGGAAGCGCTGTTTGAGCGCATGGGCGTGAAAGGAAAGACGGCGTACCACAAAATCACAAGCCTCGAAGCGGGCAAGCGCTTGGCCGACCGCTTCCACGAGCAAAAGGGCCAATCGGTGACCACGGTGGTCTACAATTTCGTGGACATGCTCAGCCATGCCCGGTCGGAGATGGAGGTGATCAAGGAATTGGCCGACGACGAGGCGGCGTACCGCAGCTTGACGCACTCGTGGTTCGTGCACAGCCCGCTGAAGCACATGCTCGACGCGATGGCCGAGATGGGCGGGCGCGTGGTGTTGACCACCGACCACGGCACCATGCGCGTGGACCATCCCGTGGAGGTGCGTGGCGACCGTGCGACCAACGCCAACCTGCGCTACAAGGTGGGCAAGAACTTGGGGTACAACGCCGAAGACGTGATGGAGGTGAAGCAGCCAGACAAGGTCGGACTTCCCAAACCCAACGTCTCGAGCACCTACATCTTCGCCAAGACCCGGGATTTTTTGGTGTACCCCAACAACGCATCCCGTTACGTCAAGACGTTCCGCAATTCTTTCCAGCACGGGGGCGTGAGCATGGAAGAGATGATCATTCCATGGGTTGTGTTGGACCCCAAAAACACGCAGTGACATGCCGACATTGACCCAACTCGCCACTTGGAAAGGCTATGGTCTGGCGGACTTGCCCAGGGTGGCTTCTGAAGTGGCCGCGGCCCTGCCCATGGCCGGGGTTGTGGCGGTGCATGGCACCATGGGGGCGGGGAAGACCACCTTGGTGCGTGCCGTGTTGCAGGCGTGGGGCTCAGAGGAAGAGGGGGCAAGCCCGACGTTTGGGTTGGTGCACCACCACACGGTGTCGCGGCAGGGTGAAACGTGCCAAGTCCGGCACATGGACCTGTACCGGTTGGAACACGAGGAAGAGGCGGAGCGCGCCGGAATTGCCGACATGCTGCTCGAAGACGCGCTCACCTTGGTGGAATGGCCTGAGCGCGTGCCGGGGTTGATGCCCGACGACGCGCACTTGCTCCAAATTGAGGAGCTACCCAACGGCACAAGGCAGTGCATTTTGTCGGCCCTGCGGGGTTGAATCGGATGGGCTTGGCTATTTTGGGGCCGTCATGGATACTGGACGCAAAGCCATCAAAGCCCTCGCCCGCGAGGCCGCCCTGCTCCCGCAAGAGGAATTGCTCGAGGCCAAGAAAGGTCAAGCGGAGTTGACCATCGGCATCCCGGCGGAAACGAGCTTGCAGGAAAAGCGTGTGGCCCTTGTGCCCGAAGCGGTGGCGCTTTTGGCTGCGCACGGCCACCAAGTGTTGGTGGAAACCCAAGCTGGAGCCAACGCCCAGTTCTCAGACAACGATTACAGCGAGGCAGGCGCGAGGATTGTCTACGACAAAAGCCAGGTCTTCCAGGCCGGCATTGTGCTCAAGGTGGAGCCTCCCTCCTTGGAGGAAGTCGCCTTGATGGGCATGCGACAAACCCTCATCTCCGCCTTGCAATTGAGCGTTCAGAACGAAGGCCTGCTCGAGGCCCTCAGCGCCAAGAAGACCACGGCCATTGCGTGGGACTTCGTTCAAAACGAAAACGGCATCCAGCCTTTGGTCCGGGCGATGGGCGAAATCGCCGGCAACACAGCCATCCTCATTGCAGGAGAACTCATGGCCAGCGAGCAAGGCATGGGGAACATGTTGGGTGGGGTCAGCGGGGTGCGGCCCAGCGAAGTGGTCATCCTCGGTGCAGGCACCGTCGGGGAATTCGCGGCCCGGTCCGCATTGGGTCTCGGTGCGACCGTCAAAGTGTTCGACAACAGCGTGCACCGCTTGATCCGGCTTCAAAACGCCGTGGGTCAGCGGTTGTGGACGTCCACCCTGCAGCCTTCCGTGCTGGAAGAGGCGCTGAAGACGGCCGACGTGGCCATTGGGGCGGTGCGAGGCTCGGGATCCCGTGCCCCGATGCTCGTCAGCGAACCCATGGTGGCTGGCATGCGTGAACGCTCCATCGTGGTCGACGTCAGCATCGACCAAGGCGGGGTGTTCGAAACGTCACGACTCACCAGCCACGAGCGTCCCACGTTCATCGAATGCGGCGTCATTCACTATTGCGTGCCCAACATCCCCTCCCGCGTCTCTCGGACGGCCAGCAAGGCGATGAGCAACCTCGCCGCCCCGTTGCTTTTGGGGTTGGCGGCCGACGGTGGACTGGTGCCTTCCATCAAGGAACGCAACTTGATGGCCACCGGGGTGTACATGTTCAANGGCACGCTCACGCACGAGGAATTGGCCGTGGACCGAGGCATGCCTTGGAAGCCTNTNGATTTGTTGACGGCGGCCCTCTGAACGCCATCGTCCGTCTGCACTCAGGNCTTTTTGCCGGACAGGGTCGCNTTGATTTCGTGCAGCTTCATCAGCGCTTGCACAGGCGTCAGATGGTCGATGTCCACCTCCATCAGTTGGTCCCGAATGGACTCAAGGGCAGGGTCGTCCAGTTGGAAGAAGCTCATTTGCATGCCCTCCGCCGCAGGGACAATGGCGGACAAATCGGGGGCTTCGTGATGTGGCATGCTGGCCTCTTGGGCTGACTTCCCATCGCCACTGCGGGCCGACTCCAGCGATTCCAAGACGTCTTCCGCGCGGAGCACCAACGTTCGCGGCATGCCGGCCAAGCGGGCCACATGGATGCCGAAGCTGTGGTTGCTGCCGCCAGGGGCCAGCTTNCGCAGGAAAACCACCTTGCCGTTCATCTCTTTCACGCTCACGTTCACATTGACAATCCGCGACAAGCGCTGGCTCATGTCGTTCAGCTCGTGGTAATGTGTGGCGAACAGCGTCAGGGGCCGGTGCTTGCTGGTCTCGTGCAAATGCTCGGCGATGGCCCATGCAATGCTGACACCGTCGTACGTGCTCGTGCCGCGTCCAATTTCATCCAACAACACCAAGCTGCGAGGCGTGAGGTTGTTGAGGATGGCCGCGGTTTCATTCATCTCCACCATGAACGTGGATTCNCCGCTGCTGATGTTGTCAGACGCACCAACCCGGGTGAAGATCCGATCGAGNATGCCCAAATCGGCATGCTTGGCGGGCACAAACGATCCCGCTTGCGCCATCAAGGAGATGAGCGCGGTTTGCCTCAGGAGCGCACTTTTTCCCGACATGTTGGGCCCTGTGACCATCAGAATTTGCCGGGTGTCGGGATCGAGTTGGATNTCGTTGGCGACGTAGGTCTCGCCNGGGGGCAATTGCCGTTCGATGACGGGGTGCCGGCCCTCCGAGATGGAGATTCCACGCCCGTCGTGCATGCGGGGGCGGGTGTAGCCCAACTCCACCGCAGATTCGGCATGCGAGGACAGCATGTCCAGCAGCCCCATCGCCCGGGCGTTGCCCATCAGCGAGGGCAGTTCTCCTGCACACGCAGCGACNAGGTTGGAAAAGGCGGTGGTTTCCAAGCTTTGGGCCTTGTCTTTGGCCGAGAGAATTTGGGATTCCAGCTCTTTCAACTCCTCGGTGATGTAGCGCTCGGCTTGCGTCAGGGTTTGCTTGCGGATCCAGCCTTCAGGCACCTTGTCCTTGTGGGCGNTGCGGACTTCGAGGTAGTACCCAAACACGTTGTTGAACGCCACNTTCAACCCCGAGATTCCCGTGGACTCGGCCTCNCGGTCTCGGATGGCGTCAAGGGCTTCNTGGCTGTTGAACGCCAACCGNCGCACGTCGTCGAGCTCGGCGTTGACCCCAGCGGCAATGACCTCTCCCTTGCCGATGACCACGGCGGGTTCGTCCACGAGCTCCTGGTCCAACCTGGCGAGCAATGCGCTGCACGGGCTCAAGGACTCCAAATACGGCAGCAGAGAAGCNTCCCCAGCCGTGGCNTCGNCCACCGCTTGCACGGCGTGCAATCCNCGGCGGACATGGCCCAATTCGCGGGGGTTGATGCGGCCAGAACTCGCCTTGGAAGTCAGCCGCTCGAGGTCCCCCACACGTCCGAGGATGGTCCGCAATTCATGGCGAAGGGCGACTTCTTCTGCCAACCGGTCCACGGCTTCGTGGCGTTGGGCCAACGTGTCCAAGTCGGTCAACGGCGCCACCAGGGCCCGACGAAGGGCCCGGCCGCCCATGGGCGTGCATGTCCGGTCCAAGACCTCGACCAAAGAGGTGCCGTCTTCGTGGTTCGGGTGCAGGATTTCAAGGTTGCGCACCGTGAACCGGTCCAGCCACATCCCGTCGGTGGGTCGCAACCTGGCCACGCCTTGGATGTGGGCCGTTTCCCGGTGGTGGGTCAAATCCAGGTAATGGAGCACAGCNCCAACCGCGATGGTGGCGAGCGGCGCGTCGTCCAGTCCGAGGCCCTTCAACGATCCTGTGGCGAANTGTTTGGCAATCCACTCCTCCGCGTAAGCCTGGGTGAAGACCCAATCTTCNAGCTTGGTCCGGGGCACGTCGTCGCCAAACAACGCCCGAACATCGGCTTCGTGCCNCCGGTCGATGAGCCACTCCNTGGGTTCAAGGCTTTTCAGGATGCGGTCNACCCANCNGGCGTCCCCTTCGGCGGCCTGAAATTCACCCGTGCTCAGGTCGAGCAACGCCAGCCCGACGGCNTTGGGTGTCCAATGNATGGCGGCCACGTAGTGGTTGGCCTTGCTCTCCAGCACGTGNTCGTGCATCACAAGGCCTGGGGTGACGAGTTCGGTGACGCCGCGTTTGACCAGGCCTTTGGCCTGCTTGGGGTCCTCCAGCTGGTCGCACACGGCCACCTTCAAGCCAGACTTGACGAGTTTCGGGAGGTAAGTGTCCAGGCTGTGATGCGGAAACCCCGCCAACTCGATTTCAGAAGCGCTGCCGTTTCCGCGTTTGGTCAACACAATGTCCAGCACGCTGGCCGCCGCCACGGCGTCAGACCCAAACGTCTCGTAGAAATCGCCCACGCGGAAAAGCAACACAGTGTCCGGATGCTTGGCTTTGATCCGGTTGTATTGCTTCATCAAAGGTGTTTCCTTGCCTGCCACGTCGAGGTTCTTTCGGTGAACGTCGAATGTAGCATGGAGGCCAGGCAGCCCTTGTGTTTGCGGCGACTCCGTTGTTCACAAGGAGTTCACACGGGGCGGGCTCAAAAGTCGACGGCAGGTCCCGTGGTGACTTGAAGCCCGGCGTCCTGCCACCCGGTGATGCCGTCCTCAAGGTTGTACACTTCGAGGTGTCCCGCTTTGTTGAGCTCTTCCGCGGTCAAGCCNCTCCGCCCCCCGCCTGCGCAGTACACGAGCACCGGCCTGTCTCGGGGGATGCTGTTCATGGCAGCGTCGAAATCGTCGTCGCCCCAGTAGTCTTTGTGCGCGGCGCCTGCAAGGTGGCCTTCCGCCCATTCCTCCGGCGTCCGCACGTCGAGCAAGAGGGCCCCGTCCAATTCTGCCATCAACCGCTGGAACTGGGCTGCGTCCACGTCTTCCATGATTGCGCGAGAGGCTTCCTCTGACACAGCGTGGGCGTCGGTCCCAGCCTTGGGTTGGGATTCGGAACACGCAGTCATCATGCTGCATGCAATGAGGAGTGAGGGAACGCAGATTCGGAGCATGGTCAAGAGGCTTGTTGGTGTTGCGCGTCCAGCTGGGATTGGGCGTATTTCGCTGTGACTTTCAAGGTCTTGGTGTCGCTGCCAGGCAGGTCAAACATCGCGTTGCGCAGAATCACCTCACAGATGCCACGGAGGCCACGTGCCCCCAGCTTGCGTTCCACGGCGTGGTCCACAATCAAGTCAAGGGCGCCGCTGTCGAAGCTGAGCTTGATGCCGTCCATGGCGAAGATGTGCACGTACTGGCGCACGAGGGCGTTTTTGGGCTCGGTCAGGATGCGCCGCAAGGCGTCCCGCTTGAGGGGCCTGAGGGCCGTCAACACGGGGAAGCGGCCGATCAATTCCGGGATCAACCCGAAGGCCCGAAGGTCCGACGGGTCCACGTAGGCCAACGCTTCCGAGTCGTCCACCGTCATGCCCTGGTTGGCGTAACCAATGGTGCTCTGACGCAACCGGCGGGCGACGATTTTCTCCATCCCTGCAAACGCCCCGCCGCACACGAACAAGATGTTCGAGGTGTTCACGGTGATGAGTTTCTGTTCAGGATGCTTGCGTCCGCCTTGCGGGGGAACTTGCACGTCGGTGCCTTCCAAGAGCTTGAGCAAGGCTTGTTGCACCCCCTCGCCGCTCACGTCTCGCGTGATGGAGGGGTTGTCGCTCTTCCGCGCAATTTTGTCGATTTCGTCGATGAAGACGATGCCACGCTCGGCGGACTCGACATCGTAATCGGCCGCTTGGAGAAGCCGTGACAGTACGCTTTCCACGTCCTCTCCCACGTAGCCTGCCTCCGTCAACACGGTGGCGTCGGCGATGCAAAACGGCACGTCCAGCATGCGGGCGATGGTCTTGGCAAGGAGGGTTTTCCCCGTGCCGGTCTCGCCCACCAAAATGACGTTGCTCTTGTCCAGCTCAATGGCCGCCTCGTCGCCGGCGTGCTCGTGCGTCAGCCGCTTGTAATGGTTGTACACCGCGACGCTCAAAGTGCGCTTGGCGGCATCTTGACCGATCACGAATTCGTCGAGGTGGGCTTTGATCTCTGCGGGACGACGCAGCGTGAAGTCAATGGACGATTGGACTGCAGATGGGCTGCCGCCTTCTTCCGTGACAATGGCTTGGGCTTGGTCCACACAACGGTCGCAGATGTGCCCCGTGGCTCCGGCAATCAGGATGTCCACGTCCGCCTTGGGCCGGCCGCAGAACGAGCATTGGAGGTCTTTGTCAGCCATGGATCAGCTGGGACGAACCAGGACCTCGTCGATCATGCCGTATTCCTTGGCTTCTTCGGCGATCATCCAGTAGTCGCGGTCGCTGTCCTCCCACACCTTGTCGTAGGTCTGGCCACTGTGCTGGGCGATGATGTCGTAGAGCTCTTTCTTGAGCTTTTGGATTTCGCGTGCGGTGATCTCAATGTCTGAAGCCTGGCCACGCGCACCGCCCAAAGGTTGGTGAATCATCACGCGGCTGTGCTTAAGTCCCGTGCGTTTGCCTGCAGCCCCACCGCACAGCAACACGGCCCCCATCGACGCGGCCATGCCGGTGCAGATGGTCGCCACATCAGGACGGATGTATTGCATGGTGTCGTAGATGCCCAAGCCCGCGTACACACTCCCGCCAGGGGAGTTGATGTAGATCTGGATGTCCTTCCCAGGGTCGGTCGATTCCAAGAAGAGCAACTGGGCTTGAATGATGTTGGCGATGTAATCGTCCACCCCGGTGCCNAGGAAGATGATGCGGTCGGCCATCAAGCGCGAGAAGACGTCGACCTCGCGGAAGGGCATGGGGCGCTCTTCAATCACGGTGCGGGTCATGCTTTCAGGCCCCGACACAGGTCCGTGGGTGGCTGAAATGTAGTCTTCGACAGTGTGGCTGCTCATGCCATGGTGTCCCACGGCATACTTCAGGAATTCTTTGCGGTTGTTCATGGTGCGAATCTGTTGGACCAAATTACACCCACCTCAGGACACCCCACTCCACGAAAGGGCAGGTTGTTCACAACCGCAGGGGTAGAATCAACGGACNTCGGCGGCGANCTTTCCGAACTCGTCGAAGCTCACCAACTTCTCGGAAATCTTGACGCGCGTCTTGAGGTCGTCGACCACTTTCCGCTCCACGAGCACGTCGGCGATGCGGCGGCGTTCGTTTTCGTCGTTGAGGACATTTTTGGCCACGTTGCCNAGGGTTTCCTCGTCCATGGGCATCCCGTACTGNGCNTANTGNGCGCCCACTTGACGCTTGGCCTCGGCTTCGAGTTCAGCGGCGTCCACCTTGAGGTCGATGGCCTGGGCCACGGTCTGCTGAAGAATTTGCCAGCGCAAAGACTCTGCGTAGCCGGGGTATTCTTCCTCGAGCTGCTCGGGGGTGAGTGGCTTTTCGTTGGTCAACGCAATCCAGCGCTNCAAGAAGGCGTCTGGGAGTTTGACGTCGATTTTTTCCAGCAAGTCGACCACAAAGCGGCGGCGGAACACCCATTCCGCGTCGCGGTCAAAGTGGCCGTCGAGGTCCTCAGCCACGCGCTCGCGGAAGGCCTTCTCGTCGGTGACCACACCTTCGCCGTAGATCTTGTCGAAGAGCGACTGGTTGATCTCGTGNGGCTCGAGNCGCNTCACCTCCTTCACGGTGAANCGGAAGTTNCCTTGGAGGTCGTGGACTTGCTCNTGGCTGATGCCCAACATGCGGCCCAAATCGTCGTGGCCGCGGCTGACTTTNTGNGGGTCGACGTCCACNGTCGAGCCCGGCTCNAGGCCCACGAGGGCTTTNTTGGCCTTCTTGTCCTCCACAAACTCCACGCTGATGGTGCTGTCGCTGGCGATGCCACCTTCCAACACGTTGCCGTCGCTGTCGAGTTGGGCGAAGGCGCCGACGAGCATGTCGTTGGCCTCCGACTTGTCAGGGTCGGTCATCTTGCCGTGACGACGCTGCAGGTCTGTGACCTGGCGCTCAATGGCGGCCTTGTCCAATTTGATTTTGTGGCGGGTGAACTTGGCGCTTTTTCCAAACTCGAGGCTCAACTCGGGCGCCAGACCCACTTCGTAGTTGAAGGTGAAGTCCCCGGGGTTGTTCCAATCTCCGGCGTCCTCGGTCTTCTCACTTGGGATGGGGTTGCCGAGCACGTTCAGCTTGTTTTCCTGAATGTGGTTTTGGAGCTGCTCGCTGAGCATTTGGTTCAACTCCTCGGCCAACACAGACTGGCCGTATTGACGACGGATGAGTTGCATGGGCACTTTCCCCTTGCGGAACCCAGGCATTTGGGCTTGCTGTTGGTGACGCTTCAACGCGCGGTCAACCCGTGGGGTGTAGTCGTCAGAAGTCAGGGTGACGGCCAATTCGATGCGGAGGTCGTCGAGTGCAGTTTGAGCAATGTTCATGGCGGAGATTCTGTTGCCTTAGGGTTTCTTGAAAGTGTGCGGGTGGAGGGACTCGAACCCCCACGCCGAAGCACCAGATCCTAAGTCTGGCGTGTCTACCAATTTCACCACACCCGCGTCTTTCAAGGGCCGCAAAGGTAGGTCGTTTTTCTCGCAGGTCAAGCCGTGTGTTGCGTTTGTCAACCCCGTCGCTTTCAGCGCCTTTGCGGACCATTTGTTTGCGTTGTGAAGTCGGTGAGTTTGGGGTGGGTTGGGGTCATGTGGGTTCTGCCAATTGTGGCCTGTGCTCAAGAGCCTGTGCACCCTTCCAAATGGGGAGAGATTGCCATCCGTCAACATGTGGCAGGGACCCCTTGGTTTGGGCTGGATGTGGTCACAGGGGGCCACACCCAAAGTGTCCCATGGGTGGCGGGGCTGCACCACCAAGGGTGGGCGGCGTGGCAGCGACACAGCGCGAGCGCAGGTCAGAGAATGGCGGTCGGTGCACGCCGCTTGGGCACCTTCTCAACAAGTCGCCTTTCGTTGTGCGCTTAGATTGTCGTGGGAAGCGTGAAGGGCTGACCTATCTTGGCCTTCACGAACCCTAAGACATGGCAAACACCAGCGACATCAAGAACGGCATGGTCCTCAACCACAACAACGGCTTGTGGCAAATTGTGGAGTTTTTGCACGTCAAACCGGGCAAAGGCGCGGCCTTCGTCCGCACGAAGTTGAAGAACATCGAGACGGGAAAGGTGGTGGACAACACCTTCAACGCCGGACACAAGATCGACCCCGTGCGCATCGAGACCCGGGAGCACACGTTTTTGTACAACGACGACGAGGGGTATCACTTCATGAACACCGAGACCTACGAGCAGGTGCGCTTGGACAAGCACTTGATCAGCGCCCCGCAATTCTTGAAGGACGGATTGAATTGCCTGGTGGTGTTCCATGCCGAGGAGGAGCGTCCCATCAGCTGCGATTTA
>PBWG01000031.1 GCA_002729115.1 Crocinitomicaceae bacterium
GCGACCCGCGCAGAAAGGGCGTGTTGGAGCGTTGGTACAAGGCGGTCACGCCGCTGTTGAAGCACTACTACGGCACGGGCGGCGACTTGAACGTGGACGAGATTCACGAGGTCATTCCCATGACCGAGGCGAACGGGGTTTGGCACCCGCAAGAGGGCGTGTTCACGGGGCATTTCCAGCCCAACGAAGCCCAAAAGGTGCGCCGCATCGGCAACCTTCGCCAGGGCGTGTCCCAACCGGTGGAAGATGCGACCATCAGTCCTGATGTGGGTCGGAAAATTCGCGTGGCCGACCTGATCACGGGCTACGGCGTCAGCGAGTCGGTGCGTCACTTGTACGACTTGCGCGGCGACAACGTCCAAGACAAGCGCGTGGTGGTGCAAGGTTGGGGCAATGTGGGTGCGGCGGCCGCGCTCTACCTGGCTCAAGCGGGCGCGTCCATTGTGGGCATCATCGATCGTGTGGGCGGCGTGCTGCGGCCCGAGGGGTTAACCTACGAGGAAGTGAAGGAGCTGTTCCTTGCCAAAGAAGGCAACGCCCTGCACTCCAACGAACTCGTGCCGTTCGACGACGTGAACGCACGCATTTGGGATTTGGAACACGAGGTGTTTTTGCCTTGTGCGGCCAGCCGTTTGGTCACCCAAGATCAAGTCGAGCGCATGGTGAAGGCCGGGGTGGAAGTGATTTCCTCCGGGGCCAATGTGCCGTTCGCGGACAAGGAGATTTTCTACGGCCCGATCGCCGAGTGGGCGGACGCCCACACCACCGTCATCCCGGATTTCATTGCCAATTGCGGCATGGCCCGGGTCTTTGCTTATCTGATGAGCGACGAAGACGTCGACATGTCGGACGCGGCCATTTTTGCGGACACCAGCGGCATCATCCGAGAGGCGTTGGCCAAAATCCACGAGAACCACCAGGAGTCCACCCATTTCACGGCCAAGGCGTTCGAGCGGGCTCTGAATTTTCTGATGTGAGGAACTTCGGTGCGCGTCGGTGTTCCGACGAACATTGAGGCTCATCTTGCGTTTAGACATTCACGACCATGGACATTCTGATTCTTTCCGTCTTTGTGCTGGGCTACCTGTTCATCGCACTTGAGCACAACATTCACATCGACAAAGCGGGCTCTGCCCTGGTGACTGGCACATTGTGCTGGGCCATTTTCGTGCTCGGCGCGCACGACGTTCCGGCCCACCTGGCCGGCCAGTTTGAGGCGTTCATGGCGGAGGGGCATGGGGCAGGTCATGCGGGACTTTCTGCGTTTTTTGAGCATCGCCTGTTGCACCACATGGAGGAAATCAGTTCCATCCTGTTCTTCCTGATGGGCGCGATGACCATCGTGGAGCTGGTGGACGCCCATGAAGGATTCCGCGTCATCACCGACCGAATCCAAACCCGCAACAAGGTGAAGATGCTCTGGATCGTGTGCGTCCTGACCTTTTTCTTCTCCGCCTTGTTGGACAACCTGACCACGTCGATCGTGATGGTGTCGCTGTTGCGCAAGCTGATCGACGACCGTCAAACGCGTTGGCTGTTTGCGGGGATGGTCGTGGTGGCCGCCAACGCCGGCGGGGCGTGGTCGCCCATCGGCGACGTGACCACCACCATGCTTTGGATTGGCGGACAATTGACCACAAGCACAATCATCACCAACCTCATCGTACCCAGCATCGTGTGCCTTCTGGTGCCGCTCGGCTTGCTGAGTTTCAGGCTCAGCGGGGAGGTGGCTCGTCCAGAGGCCGAGGCGGAAGAGGAATGGGACCCGACCACGCCCTTTGAGCGGAACCTGGTGTTCGCGGCGGGCGTGGCAGGGCTGCTGTTCGTGCCGGTCTTCAAGACCGTGACCCACCTGCCGCCGTTCATGGGCATGATGCTCAGCCTGGGCCTGTTGTGGATCCTCACCGAACGCTTGCACAAGTCCAAAAACCAAGAAGCCAAGGCCCACCTCACCGTGGTGGGGGTGTTGCGGCACATCGACTCCGCGTCGGTGCTGTTCTTTCTGGGGATTTTGNTGGCCGTGGGNGCCTTGCANGANGCAGGNCACNTNNTNTTGGCGGCGGATNGGCNTCGCGTGCCAGNCTGAANGACGTGTANTTGATNGACNTGGCNATTGGCNTGNTGAGNGCCATCGTCGACAACGTGCCCCTCGTGGCCGCNAGCATGGGCATGTANGACGTGGTGCCTGCNGCNGCGGGATTGGGCGATTGGGACAGCATGTTTGTCCAGGATGGGATTTTTTGGCAGTTCCTCGCGTACTGCGCTGGAACGGGCGGATCGGCCCTCATCATCGGCTCCGCNGCNGGCGTGGCCGTCATGGGCCTGGAGCGCATCGATTTCGTGTGGTACCTCAAGAAAATCAGCCTATTGGCCATCCTTGGATACTTTGCGGGCGCCGGCGTGTACATCCTGATGTACGCCTGATTTCAAGGGCGTTGGAAGGCGCGGTTGTGAACCCGCGCGGTTGAACAACTTGGGAGTTGTCCCTCCAGGGAAGGCCAATATTCGAATGAACTTGGACGTTCGAACCCTGGAATTGAATCCTCAGCATGTTGACCCACCTGGCCACCTTTCTTCTTCAAGCCGCCCCTGGCGCGGCCGACGTTTCCACCCCGGACATTGCCGAGGTGGATGTGAATGTCCTGCAACTCTTGATGGAGGGCGGATGGTACATCATGTTGCCGCTCGCGCTCATGAGCTTGATCGGGATGTACGTGTTCTTCGAGCGCTTTTTGGCCATCCAAAAGGCAGACAAAGTCAGCCCCGATTTCATGAACCGCCTGAAGGATTACATCTCGCAAGGCAACCTGTCGAGCGCACGAAACCTCTGCGCAGACAGCAACACGCCGCTGGGCCGCATGTTGGACAAGGGCATCAGCCGCATCGGNAAACCGCTCAAGGACATCAGCGTNGCNATTGANAACGTGGGCAAGCTGGAGATCTACCGGTTGGAAAAGAACCTGAGCACCCTCGCCACAGTGGCGGGCGCCGCCCCCATGGTCGGCTTCCTCGGCACGGTTATCGGGATGGTGAACGTCTTCCTCGACATGGAAGCGGCCGGGACCGTGCAGGTCAGCGACATTTCGTCGGGCACCAAACAAGCGATGGTCACCACCATCGTCGGGTTGATTGTGGGGATTTTGGGCTACATGGCTTACAACCATCTGGTCAGCAAGGTGAGCAAGGTGGTGCACCGCATGGAGGCCAACAGCCTCGAATTCATTGACATCCTCGAAGAACCTGCGCGCGGATGAACCTTGGGCAACGCAACAAAGTCAGCCTGACGGGCAACATGTCGTCCATGACGGACCTCGTGTTCTTGCTGCTCATTTTCTTCGTCATCCTCTCGACGTTGGTCAGCAACGGGGTGAACGTGGACTTGCCCACCTCGAAAGGCACCACCTCGGTGACCTCCCGGCTCACGGTCAGCATTCAAGCCGACGGCACGTACCACCTCAACGGCGAGGTGCGCCCGATTTCCCGCGAAGACCTCGAACCCAAACTCACGTTGGAAATGGAGAAGCAAGCGGAGAAAGTTTTGTACCTCCAAGTGGACCGCAACGTCCCCACAGGCCAAACGGTCGAGCTCATTGGGTTGGCCAAGTCCAAGCAATGGAAGGTGATGTTGGGCTCGAACCCGGCGTCGAACTGAAGCAAGCGTCATGGAGGGCACCCTTGAACACGCACGACTCCAGCAGGAGAAACGCAACCGTCGGCAGGCGGCGGCGCTGAGTGCGTTGTTGTTTGTGACGGTGCTCGTGGTGTGCTTCTTTTTGACGGCCTTCACCACCCAGGAGCCGCCCCCGGGCGAGCAGTTCGTGGCCGTGGGCTTTGCCGACCTCGGCAGCACAGAAGAAGCCGGCGGAGACGTGGAAACTGAAGCCCCCAGCGAGGTTGTGCAGGAAGCGGTGGAGGAAGAGGCCCTGTCGAACGAGCCTGAACCGGAACAACCCGTGGTCCAGGAAGAAGTGGTGACCCAAGCGGTCAGTGAGGTGGCTGTCCAGAGCGACCCCGACCCCAAGCCGGAGCCTGAACCGGAACCCGAGCCTGAACGGCAGGACCGCACGGCCCACTTGTTCCGCAACCCCGGCGCGCAAAGTGCAGGCGGTGGTGGTTCCCAAGGCGAGACCACGGGCGTGGGCAACGAAGGCGACGAGGCTGGCAAGATCGAAGGCCGCGGCTTGGTGTCCGGCGATTTCGGCGACGCCATGCTGCGTGGGGGGACCATGATTGGCGAGCCCAAGCTGGACGAAAAGCCAAGACAAGAAGGAAGCGTTCGGATCAACATTGTGGTGGACGCCTCGGGGTCCGTCATCCAAGCGGTGCCAGATTACCAATCGGCGCTGACCACCATCCGCGACTCTCACCACGTCCAATTGGCCTTGCGCGCCGCCAAGACGGCGAAGTTCGATTCGGACGCCACCAAGCCCCGCCGCTCGGGCTACATCACCATCCGGTTCGACCTTGAGTGAGATGACCTACCCCGAGGCGGTCGACGTCCTGTTTTCTCAGCTCCCCATGTTTCAGCGCCAAGGTGCGGCCGCCTACAAGGCCGACTTGTCCGCCACGAAAAGGGTTTGCGTGGCCCTGGGTCACCCGGAGCGCAAGCTCAAATTCGTGCATGTGGCAGGCACCAACGGCAAGGGCACGGTGTGCCACATGGTGGCAGCTGCCCTGCAATGCGCCGGCCACCGCGTGGGTCTCTTCACCTCGCCGCACTTGGTGGATTTTCGAGAGCGGATCCGTGTCGACGGCGAGATGATTCCCGAGGCAGAGGTGGTCGAGTTTGTTCGCCGTTGGCAAGAGGAGGGTTGGGGCACGCCGTCGTTTTTTGAGCTGACGTTTGGCATGGCCCTCGACCACTTTGTGCGGTCCGAGTGCGACATCGTGGTGCTTGAAACCGGGATGGGTGGGCGCTTGGATTCCACCAACGTCGTCCCCACGGCGGAGGTGTGCGCCATCACCAACATCGGCCTGGACCATCAGCAATTCCTGGGCCCAGACATTCGAAGCATCGCCAAGGAAAAGGCCGGCATTTTGAAANACGGCGTGCCGGTGGTGCTCGGGTCCATGCGTCCTGAAGCCCAAAGCGAGATCCTCGCTGCCGCCCTGCGCTCCTCCAGCGAAATGCACTTCGCCTTGGAACGCGTCCGGGACATGCCTTCCCGCGCCGTGGGGGCAGAAAGNCCCGTNGATGCNGTCAACCGGGCCACGGCGTTTGCCNTGNTGGANGTGCTTGAAGCCGCNGGGTGGGCATGTNCTCGCTCNGCCATGGANGAGGGNCTCTGGAACCACNCNNTCCATTCTGGNCAGCNAGGNCGCTGGCAGGTCNTGTCCCANCCNGAGCANCCNCGGGTGGTGTTGGACGGAGGGCACAACGTGGACGGAGTGAAACTGGTGGTCGACAAGTTGAATTCGATGCGCCAGGGCGGTCAACTCCACGTGGTGTGGGGCGCCGTCGCCGACAAAGACCATGACGCCGTGCTGTCGCTGTTGCCTTCAGATGCGGTGTTTCATTGGTGCCAGGCGGACATCCCCCGGGCGCTTCCTGCCGAAAAGTTGCAGGAGACGGCCGCCCAATGGGGATTGGCGGGCGGGTGTTTTGATCGCGTGGAAGACGCGTACCGCCATGCGCTCCATGTGGCCCAGCCCGAGGACGTCATTTGGGTGGGAGGGAGCTTGTTCGTGGTGGGCAACCTGCTGCGTGATTTGGACCAAAAAAGCCCCCGCAACGCGGAGGCTTGATGAAAGGGTGGGCGGTGAGGGACTCGAACCCCCGACCCCCTCGGTGTAAACGAGGTGCTCTGAACCAGCTGAGCTAACCGCCCGGAGGCGCGAAGATAGCGAAGTACATTTGAGGCATGCAGCGGTCTGAAGCCAATTCTGAAGGCGCCACTTCGCCCTCGTGGGGGTGCCTCCGCGACAACCGATGGGCGTCCCCATGGACGGGCATGTCGTGGCGAAAGCTGCATTCTCCGATGCTGTTCCAATGGGGCAAAGCGCTGCAGCGGCAGCCTCAACATTGGCCTGAGGGATGCACGCCCTCAGACCCCGAAATGACGCGCCGCATCGAACAATGGCGTGCCAGCTTGTTGTCGTCTGAAGACACGGTGTCCAGGACCGATTTGGGCGCGGGGTCCCGGGCGCACAAGCGCACAGACCACGACGGCAAGGACGTGCGGCGCGTGGCCGAACTGGCCCAAAATTCGTTGACGCCATTGGCCGACGTGCAATCGCTGGTTCGTTGGCTTCGCACGGTGCGTCCCGAGGGACGGTTCCTGGAACTCGGCACCTCCCTCGGGGTGACCACGGCCCATTTGGCCACGTCGGGGTGGCACATCGACACGTGGGAGGGGTGCTCGGACACCTTGCGGTTGGCCCAGGAATGCTGGAAGGCAGTGGGGTGCGACGCCCACATCACGGCCAAGCAAGGCGCCTTCAACGACCACATTGCGGCGCTGGGAGAGGACGTCTGGGACGTGGTGTACCTCGACGGCCACCACCGAGGCGACGCGACCTTGAACTTGGCGAAGGCATTGGCGCCACGCACGGCTGTGGCGATGGTGGTGGACGACATCGCTTGGAGCCGAGACATGTACCGCGCTTGGGAGGAGTTGCGGATGCAGGACGGGTGGCGGGTGACCTTCACCTGGCGCGGGCGCGGGTTTTTGCTAAAGGCGCCTGAGATGGCCCGTCAACACTTGCGTTTGGCGTAACTTGGGGGTTCAATTCAAGAATCGAATCTCATGAAAAAGATGTTGATGACCATGGCGCTTTGCGGCCTGGCCATGGCGGGCTCAGCCCAAAAGAACATGTCTCAGATGTCCGCCAAAGGACAAGACCCACGTGGTGGCGTCACCCGCACCCGTGTGCAGCAGGTCAAGTTGGTCGGCGAGGTGTCCTCCACCATGATCGCCAACAACGAGATTGTCAAGTTCACGGTGGACGACATCGTCAACAGAATCACCCGCGACCAGGACTTCCTCAAGAACATCGAGGAGGCGTCTAAGTTTCGGTTTGAAAGCGCAGGCCAGGCCCTCAACGTCTTGGCCTCGCACGGATGGGAAGTGACTTCTGTCTACACCACCAAAGGCCGCCAAGGGGATGAAATCCATTACGTGATGTCCTGCAACGTGGCGATGACCCCTCCTTACTCTCCATGGCTCGACCCGACATACGAGCGCGGCGGCAAAAAGTAAGCAGGCTCTCTTCCAGCCTTTGGCTGTTGAGGGCGGTGGGGGCGTACGTGCTCCTGCAGTTCTCATGGTGGGCGTATTTGCTGACCCAAACGGGCGGTGAAAAGGCGTGGCACATGGTCCTCGGCGAGGGCAGTGTCTTCGCCTTTCTCCTTGTGTTTGGGTTTGTGCGCTTGGAGCGGGGAATCAAGAAGGAACGCGCACGGCTTGAGCGGGAGCGGCACATGTTCATGGGGGTCACCCACGAGTTGAAAACGCCCTTGGCTGCGGTGCAGCTGGGTTTGGACACGTTGCGTCGGGTCAAGCTGTCTGCGGAGGACGAAGCCTCTGTCCTTGGCAACATCCAAAGTGGCTTGAAAGACCTGGAGCGCAGGGTGAACGACATGCTGGTTGCCACCCGGTTGCAAGGGCTCTCGGAAGTGAAGGCCGCCCCGTTTTCATGGGACGAAGCCATGCGGTCCGTGGTGGACCGACTCGGGGCCCACGGCCAAGACCGGTTGACGTGTCCAGAGGCGCCCAAGGCAGATCTTCAAGTGGAAGGGGACCGTGAGCTTTGGGGGTTGGCAGTGGCCAATTTGATTGAGAATGCCTTGAAGCATTCCACAGGCCAGGTGCATGTGGAGTGGCAATGCGACGGGTACCTGGCTTCTGTGGAAGTCGTCGACGAGGGCGAGGGCATCGCCCCGGCGGACCGGGAACAGGCCCTGAAACCGTTCTCCCGACTCACAGAGGAAGGGGAAGGCACGGGGCTGGGCTTGTACCTCGTGGCGGAAACGGTGCGTGCGCACGGGGCCCAACTTGAAATGGATCAGAAGGCCAAGGGAGGCTTTTCCGTGCGTGCGGTTTGGCCACAGCGGCGTTGAGTCGTCCCCTACATTCGCGGCATGAAAACCGCACTGATCATTTTGGACGGCTGGGGGCACGGCAACCCGGATGAACACAACGCCATCCACGTGGCCGAGACGCCTTGCGTGGATGACATGAACGCACGTGTGCCTCATGCCTCTTTGCGGACAGATGGGGAGCATGTGGGCCTTCCTCAAGGCCAAATGGGCAACAGCGAAGTCGGGCACATGAACATCGGCGCCGGCCGGGTGGTCTACCAGGACCTCTTGCGCATCGACCGGGCTGTGGCGTCAGGCGAACTGGGCCAGGAGCAGGTGTTGCTGGACGCGCTGGCTGCGTCCAAGAAAGCAGGTGTGCGTCTTCATTTGATGGGCTTGGTGTCCCGCGGCGGCGTGCACAGCCAACAGCAGCATCTGCACGCGTTGGTCGACGAGGTCAAGCGCGCGGGCGTGGAGGATTGTGTGATCCACGCGTTCACCGACGGCCGAGACACGGCCCCCAACATGGGCACCTCGTACCTCAGGGATTTGGAGGCCCACCTTGAGGGCTCCAACGTGCGCATTGCGTCGGTGCACGGACGCTATTTTGCCATGGACCGGGACAAGCGGTGGGAGCGCATTGCCCGCAGCTACGCGGCGCTGACCGGCGCCATCGATGCCAAGCACCCCAACGCCGTTGCCGGTGTCCAGGCGCACTACGACCAGGGGGTGACCGACGAGTTCGTCGAGCCCTTCCAGATCGAAGGCGTGGACGGGCTGGTGCGTCCCGGAGACGTGGTGTTGTGCTTCAACTTCCGCACGGACCGTTGCCGCGAAATCACCCAAGCCCTGACGCAGGAAGCCTTCGAGGAACACGGCATGACGCCGCTCGACTTGCACTACGTCACCATGACCAATTACGACGACAGTTTCAAGGGGGTGCACGTGTTGTACGACAAGCCCAACTTGGTCAACACCGTGGGGGAGGTCGTCAGCCGCGCCGGCAAGACCCAGTTGCGGATGGCCGAGACCGAGAAATACCCGCACGTCACGTTCTTTTTGAGCGGGGGACGGGAGGAGCCTTTTGAAGGGGAACAGCGCGCCATGGCGGCCAGCCCCAAAGTGGCCACCTACGACCTGCAGCCTGAAATGTCTGCCCCCGAGTTGACCGACAAGGCCGTGGAGGCCCTGACGACCTGGAAGCCCGATTTCCTGTGCTTGAACTTCGCCAACCCCGACATGGTGGGNCACACNGGGGTGTTCGACGCGGTGGTGAAGGCGGTGGAGACCACCGACGCGTGCCTGAAGAAGGTGAAAGACGCGGCGCTGTCGCAGGGGTATGCTGTGGTGGTCATTGCAGACCACGGCAACGCGGATTTGGCGCGAAACCCCGACGGCACCCCGCACACGGCCCACACCACCAACCCTGTGCCTGTTTGGGTTGAGGGTTCCGGCCACCAAGAAGTGAAAGACGGCATCCTCGCCGACGTCGCGCCCACGGTGTTGGCCCTGATGGGCGTGAGCCAGCCTNAAGAAATGACGGGGCGCTCNCTCGTCTGAGCGGTCAGCGCATCAAGCTCAACTCGCCGCTGTCCTTGAGGCCGTCGGCCCGGAGAAGCACCCACTGGTACACCCCGGCGGGTGCGGGGTTGCCGTTGGCGAAGTTGCCGTTCCAAACCAGCTCAAACTCTGCGTCGCTCGCAGTCTCCTTGCTGTAGACCACCGTGCCGTAGCGGTTGTAGACGATGAGCTTCGACCCGGCGAAGCCGTCGAGNCCGCGGATGCGGAAGTTGTCGTTGGTGCCGCTGTTGTCTGGCGTGAAGACGTTGGGGATGATGCAATCGCGCACGCGCATGAACGCTTTNGTNANNTANCCGCANGTGTCCACCAAGGTGAGGGTGTCCGACCATTGCAATTCCACCACGTCGGCAGAGATGCTTTCAAGCAACCAGTTGTCGCCCACCGCCATGGCGTCGACCGTCAAGGGGGTGCTGCCCAAGGTGGTGTTGATCAAGCTTTGGCCGTTGTGCAGGACGTCGGACACCGCAATNCCCGCGTTGTACGCCGGGAATTCTTGGACGTCNCCGCCGCAAATTTCCGTCTCGAAAATGACGGGGTACAGCACCTCTTGATCGTGGACGATGGAGTTGCCGCATTGGTCGGTCACCACGAGCTGAATGACGTGGGTGTCGATGAGCTGTCCGTTGTCGTCGGTCATGACAAACACCGAGTCAAACGACGTGGTCCACGCGCTGGGGTCCATGGTGGCGTTGCCCCAAGAATCCCCTGCCCACTCGTAATTGAACGGCCCGTACCCCACCATGTCGGTGTAGCCNAGCTCTTGCTCNCCGTCCAGGGTTTGGCACNCGNCCGTCGCCGGAATCGCTTCAATGGGGATGGGGTCCACAATCACCACAAGGCTGGTGGTGCTGATGAGCTCGCCACAACCGTTGATGTATTCGTAGGTGATCTCCGCCGTCTCGATGCCTTCGTTGAANCCGTCNTCCACNACCCCAAGGGTGATGGTGCTTTCCACTTGTCCCGGGCCCATGATGACCTGGTTGAAGTTCTCCGCGTAGTCCAAACCAAGTTGCGCCGACCCCGCCAAATTCAAGTACAAGGTGTCGGTCTCGGCGGCCTCCGCCTCCGAGCGAATCACGGTGAACTGGGCGTCGTTGCAGCCCTCGATGATGACAGCGTCGACCAAGGTGGACTGGCCGTCTACGGTCACCGCGATGTCGTTGTTGGCGTACCAATCCGAAAACGGGAAACTCTCGCCGTTGGGGTACTGGAAGTTGTCGGGCAGCCCGATGGCGTCCGCGTACGAGACGATGTTCTCCAAACCGCCCGCCGCAAACGGCACGGCCTCCGCCTGCAATTCCACGGCGTTGGAGCTGAACGACCCGGCCTCCAACACCACGAAGCTTTCCAAGGCCGTGTCGGAACCGTCGGCGATGGCGAGTTTGATGTGGTANGTCTCNCCGCATTGCACGGCNGCTGCCGCNGTGAANGTGNTGGTGTAGCCGTTGGTGCANATGCCCTGCTGAGACGGGTTGTCGATGTAGTACGCCGCGTTGGTGACGTTGTTCACCGAGCTGATCGTCACCGGCAAAAGTGGGTCCGATTCAGGCACCTGCGCGATGTTGATGGCCCCGTCGGGGAAGCCCGCAGGGGCCGCGTAAGGCCCGGTGATGCCTGGTCCGCTGAGGAAGAACGCGAAAATGTCGTTGTACTGGGTGTTGACGTAGGTCAGGTACTCGTCCGAGCCAAACACGTAGTTGAAGGAGATGCTGTCGCCGCCTGCTTCAAAGTCAAATTCCAGGATGCACAAATCGTTCACGCTGCTCACGCTGAAGGATTGTCCAATGAGGGGCGGCACGCTGTTGGCCACGTCAAGCAAGTCGGCATCCACCCCACCTCCGAGGCAGTCTGCGCAGAAGTCATCGCACAACGCGTTGTCGGTGTTGAGCATGAGGCCCGCGTCCACGGAGAACACCGACGCTCCGTTTTCCAGCAAACCCAACTGGGACAAGCCCCCGGTGTAGGTGATGTTGGTGGCGGTCACGCCGTCGCCGAGCAAGATTTCTTGGATGTATTCCTCAGGCGTGCCGTAGGGCTGCGTGATCGTGGCCTGGGCCATGGTCCAAACGGGGGCTGCCATGAGCACCGTCCAGGCGGACACCTTCGCAAGGGTCTTGAAGAATTGCTGCATCCTCCAAACTTACGCAGAAGCCCCGCCCCTCAGCCGGACGTTCCTCGCCTAACTTCGCACCATGGCCGGTGGACAACCTTTGATCCATGCCCGCAACTTGCGGAAAACGTACCACGTTGGGGACCAAATGGTTCAAGCCCTTGACGGGTTGGATTTGGACATCCGCACCAACGAATACGTCGCCTTGATGGGCCCCTCAGGCTCGGGCAAGTCCACNTTGATGAACATGCTTGGGTGCCTCGACAGCCCCACCTCCGGGAAGTACATCCTCAACGGCCAGGACGTGAGCCGGTTGGACGACGACGCCCTGGCGGACATCCGCAACCGCGAGATCGGATTTGTCTTTCAAACCTTCAACCTCCTCCCTCGCTATACGGCCGTGGAGAACGTCGCCCTTCCCATGATTTACGGCGGATTTTCCAAGGCGGAGCGGGACGCACGGGCCCGTGAGGTGCTCACCCAAGTCGGGCTTGGAGACCGGATGGACCACAAGCCCAACGAACTCAGCGGCGGACAACGCCAGCGCGTGGCGGTCGCCCGTGCTTTGGTCATGAAACCGTCCATCATTTTGGCCGACGAGCCCACCGGCAACTTGGACACCGCGACCTCGCTCGAGGTGATGCAGCTGTTTTCCGACATTCAGAAGGCGGGAAACACNGTCATCTTGGTCACCCACGAGGAAGACATCGCCGCGTGCGCCCACCGGACGGTGCGCCTGCGGGACGGCACCGTGGAAAGCGACGTGTGACCTGCCATTTTGCGTCTTGCGGGCGGTGCGCTTGAGCGCTGCCTGTTGTTACTTTGTAGATGCCGTGAGCACGCGGCATGAACCACGCTTTTGAGAACGACATGACGGACGCCAACCACCTTTCTCGGACCCCCATTGCCAACCTGCTCGACGCGTCGGCGACGGGCCTAACGTACAAGGTGTGCGGATGGGTGCGGACGTTTCGAAACGACCGCTTTTTGGCCGTGAACGACGGATCCACGTTGCACAACCTCCAGTGGGTGGTCGACAAAGACCAAACCCCCGACGACCTCCTCAGGAAGCTCAACACAGGCGCGGCCGTGCAAGCGGTGGGCACGCTGATTGAAAGCCAAGGGGGCGGACAGTCCACCGAGTTGGTGGTCGAGGAATTGGCCCTTCTCGGCGAGGCAGACCCCGACGAGTTCCCCATCCAGATGAAGCGGCACAGCCTGGACTTCTTGCGGGAGAAAGCCCATTTGCGGTTCCGGACCAACACGTTTGGGGCGGTGTTCCGCGTGCGGCACGTGCTGCAATACGCCGTGCACAGCTTCTTCCACGAACGCGGGTTCTACCAGCTTCACACCCCCATCATCACGGGGAGCGACGCCGAGGGCGCGGGCGAGATGTTCCGCGTCACGACCCTCGACGTCGAGAACCCGCCGCGCGCCGAAGACGGCTCGGTGGANGTCAGCCAGGACTTCTTCGGCAAGGAATCCAACTTGACGGTGAGCGGCCAATTGGAGGCAGAACTGGGGGCCATGGCCTTGGGCCAGGTGTACACNTTTGGGCCCACGTTCCGGGCGGAGAACAGCAACACGTCCCGNCACTTGGCCGAGTTCTGGATGATCGAGCCAGAGATCGCNTTCGCCGACTTGAAGGACGACATGAAGCTGGCGGAAGACTGCTTGAAGCACGTCTTGCAATACGCTTTGGAGCATGCGGCCGACGACCTGGCCTTNTTGGAGAAGCGGGAATTGGATGCGGAGAAGCAGCTGCCCCAGGCCGAGCGCCACGACCAGCCCCTGCGGGCGCGCTTGCAGGCGGTGGTGGATGCCCCGTTCACGCATTTGACCTACACGGAGGCGATTGACTTGCTCCGGAATTCGAAGCCGTACAAGAAGAAGAAGTTCAAGTTTCCGGTCGAATGGGGGGTGGACCTGCAGAGCGAGCACGAGCGTTGGCTGGTGGAGAAGCACGTGGGTGGACCGGTCATCGTGACCGACTACCCGGCGGGCATCAAGGCCTTCTACATGCGTGACAACGAGGACGGCAAAACCGTGGCGGCCATGGACGTGTTGGTGCCTGGNATCGGTGAAATCATCGGCGGCAGCCAGCGTGAAGAGCGCCTCGACGTGCTGAAGAAAAAGTGCGCCGACTTCAACATTCCCGAGGAGCACGTGTGGTGGTATTTGGAGACGCGCAAGTTTGGGACGGCGCCGCACTGCGGGTTTGGCATGGGTTTTGAAAGGTTGGTCATGTACGTCACNGGGATGGGCAACATTCGGGACGTCATTCCATTCCCACGCACCCCGCAGAACGCCGAATTNTAACCCCGCATGCTCAAGCAGAGTCTCCAGCAAAAACTCCTCCAAAAGCTCTCTCCTCAGCAGATTCAGCTGATGAAGTTGCTTCAGGTGCCAACGCTGGAACTCGAGGCGCGCATCAAGCAGGAACTGGAGGCCAATCCGGCGCTTGAAGAGGGGGGCGAGGTGGAGGCCGAGCTGGACGAATTCGACAACCAAGACACGGAGGAGGGCAACGAANCCCTCGAGGAGTTTGACTTCGACGACTACCTCGACGACGAAACCCCCGACTACCAATTGGGCATCCGCAACCACGGCGCAGACGTGGAGGAGAAGACGGTTCCGCTCGGCAGTGGGTCGACGTTTCGCGAACTCCTCGTGGACCAACTCGCCCTCATGGACACCACGGCCGAGTCACGGGCGNTGGCCGAGCACCTCATCGGTCACTTGGACGACGACGGGTACTTGCGGCGGGACTTGGACAGCATCGTGAACGATTTGGCCTTCACCCAAGGCATCGACGTGCCCCGCGCTTCGCTGGAGGCTGCGCTGGANGTCGTTCACCTGTTGGACCCTGCCGGCGTGGGTGCGCGTGATTTGAAGGAATGCTTGTTGCTGCAGGTTCACCGCAAGCAGGCGGACAAAGACGAANCCGACCCCCGTCAACGCTCCTTGGCCTTGGCCGAGTCCATGTTGCGCGACCACTANGACGCGTTCGTGAAGAAGCACTACGACAAGCTCCAAACGCTGCTNGACATCGACGAAGCCACTTTGAAGGCTGGCTTGGACGAGTTGACCAGGCTGAACCCCAAGCCAGGCAACGCNGGCAGCGANTCGNCGCGGACCATCCAACANGTNATNCCGGACTTCTTNCTNGCCGTGGAAGGGGAGGACATCGCCNTGCAGNTNAACGGCCGNAACGCGCCGGACCTCCGCATCAGCCGGACGTACAAGGAGATGATGGACACCTATTCGCAGGGGGGCAAGCAGGACAAGGCGACGAAGGAAGCCCTGACGTTTGTGAAGCAAAAGGTGGACGCCGCCAAATGGTTTGTCGACGCCATCGCGCAGAGGCAGCACACCCTGATGAAAACCATGCGCGCCATCGTCGATCATCAGCGGGCCTACTTCCTCAGCGGCGACGAGATGGACTTGAAACCGATGATCCTGAAGGACATCGCCGAGCGCATCGGCATGGACA
>PBWG01000032.1 GCA_002729115.1 Crocinitomicaceae bacterium
GAAGGGTTTGACGTCTTCATGATGACGCCAGACAAGGACTTCGCCCAACTCGTGAGCGACAAAATTCGCATGTACCGTCCCGGACGCGGCGGCAACCCGCCCACCGTGTGGGGCCCCGACGAAGTGCGCGAGCGGTACGGCTTGGAAGACCCCCTTCAAGTCATCGACTTGTTGGGTTTGATGGGCGACTCGGCCGACAACATCCCCGGCGTGCCTGGGGTCGGTGAGAAGACCGCCATCAAATTCCTCCAGGCCTACGGCTCCATGGAAGGGTTGTACAACAACCTCGACCTGTTGAAAGGCAAGATGAAGGAGAAGGTGGAAGCCAACCGGGAGTTGGCCTTCTTGTCCCGGGAACTCGCGACCATCGTCCTCGACATCCCGTTCGACGAAAACTTCGAAGACATGGCCATGTCGGCGCCAGACGGCGCTGCGCTGGCGCCCCTGCTCGAGGAGCTCGAATTCCGCACCTTGTCCCGCCGGCTCTTGGGCGACGCGGCCACATCAAGCGCTGCACCGGCCGCAACCGCAACCGCAGCCCCGGCGGCCACGGCCAGCGGCGACGATTCGGACGGCCAGCTGAGCATGTTTGACGCCGCCATGGAAGTGGCCCCCTCCGTCTCCACCCTGTCTTCCTTGGACGAGTCGAAGGTGGACTACACCTTGGTGGACACCCCCGACGGGTGGGCCGAGCTGGCCAAGACATTGGCCGACGCTGGACGCTTCGCGTTCGACACCGAGACCACAGGGTTGGACGCCATGGCCGCCGATTTGGTGGGCATGTCCTTCAGCCACAAATCCGGCGTGGCCTCCTACGTGCCTGTTGACACAGACACCTGGCAAGAAATCCGGGCGGTCTTCAAGCCTTTGTTGGAGTCATCCGACTCGACCGTTGTGGGCCAAAACCTCAAGTACGACGGCAAAATCATGGCGCGCCACGGGGTGGACCTGACCCGCGCCCGCCTCGAGGACACCATGGTGGCCCACTACCTGCTCGAGCCCGACCAACCGCACGGCATGGACGCCCTCGCCCAGTCGTTCCTCGGCTACCAATGCATCCCCATCACGGCGTTGCTGGGCAAGAAGGGCAAGAACCAAAAAAGCATGGCCGACCTGCCTCCCGCAGAGGTGGTCAACTACGCCTGCGAGGACGCCGACATCACCCTCCAACTCGCCGAGGTGCTGTTGCCCAAGCTGGCCGAAAGCCAGTTGGAAACGTTGTACCGGGACGTGGAAATGCCGCTGCTCTCTGTGCTCATGCACATGGAACTCCAAGGGGTGGCCTTGGACACCGACCACTTGTCGGCCTTCAGCGCCGAATTGGCGACCCAGTTGGAGGCCCTTCAAGCGTCCATCCAGACCCATGCCGGGACCCCCTTCAACGTCGACTCGCCCAAGCAGTTGGGGGACGTGCTGTTTGACCACCTCGAAATCCCGGCCAAAGTCAAGAAGACCAAAACCGGGCAATACCCCACCAGCGAGGCCGTCCTGAGCAAACTCAGGGACGCCCACCCCATCGTGTCGGAAGTGTTGGAGTATCGGAAACTCAAGAAGCTGAGGTCGACTTACGTGGAACCGCTTCCCGCGCTGATCCACCCCGACACGGGACGGGTCCACACCACCTACATGCAAGTGGTCGCGGCCACTGGGCGCTTGAGCAGCAAGGACCCCAACCTCCAGAACATTCCCATCCGCACGCCCCAAGGCCGTGAAATCCGGAAGGCCTTTGTGCCAAGCTCTGCCGACCGTGTGCTGGTCGCCGCCGACTACAGCCAAGTGGAGCTCCGGATCGCTGCAGCCATGAGCGGCGAGCGCGGGCTGATTGAAGCGTTCCAGCAAGGGGAAGACATCCACGCAGCCACGGCGGCCAAGGTGTTCGGGGTGGGGCTCGACGAGGTCACACGCGACCAACGAAGCCAAGCCAAGGCCGTCAACTTTGGCATCCTCTATGGCCAGGGGGCGTTTGGGCTGGCGGAAACGCTCGGCATCCCCCGCCAAGAAGCCAAGGGCATCATCGAAGCCTACCACGCCCAGTTCTCAGGATTGCAAGCCTTCACCCAAGATTGCGTCGCCAAGGCCCGAGAGGAAGGGCGAGCCACGACGCTCATGGGACGTCACAGGCCGCTTCCTGACATCTCCAGCAACAACGCTGTGGTGCGGGCTTTTGCGGAGCGAAACGCCGTCAACACCCCCATCCAAGGGTCCGCCGCAGACATCATCAAAGTGGCCATGATTGACGTCGCCAAAGCGCTTGAAGGCATGGACAGCGAGCTCATCATGCAAGTGCACGACGAATTGGTGGTGGATGCCGCGGTGCACGAACTCGACAAGGTGAAGCAACTCTTGGTGACGTGCATGGAGCAGGCCGCGAAGTTGGAGGTGCCCTTGGAAGTGGAAGTCTCCCACGGGCAGACCTGGCTCGAGGCGCACTGACCTCCGGTACACAATTTGGCGTGCAGAACTTTTTGCGCGCACATGCGTACACCTGGAACGAACCTCCAAATTCGTACCAACCTGAAACGCATGAACAAGCTTCGCAACACCCTGTTCCTCGGTTTGGCTGCTGGCATCTTCGCCATGACCAGCTGCGGGGAACAAAGCAGCCCCACCACTTCTGGGGATTCCCTGTCTGAAGGCGCCTCCGTGACCCAACGGACCACGCGCTTGAAGAAAATCTTCCGTGCAGCCCCCACGCCCATGGAAACCGCACGCATCGTCCAAAAGACAGGTGCCCAGTTCTCCCAAGAGCACTTGCACTCCGCCCTGGCCGCTTCGAACTACGTCACCTCTGACCGCCAGGCGATCAACTTGGGGGTGTACGGTGCGGACCTCAGCTACGCCACCATTTTTGAAGAAAACGCCATCAGCTTGACCTACCTCGAAGTGGTCAAGAGCCTCGCACGCGACTTGGGGGTGGGCGACGTCATTGGCGACGACCTGTTGACCCGCGCTGAAGAGAACCGGGCTCGCCAAGACTCCTTGGTGGCCATCGTGGCAGAGGCGTTCTTCAACATGAACGAGAAGCTCAAGTCCAACGGACAAGAAGACCTCAGCGGCATGCTAGTGGCGGCGGGCTGGGTGGAAAGCCTTTACCTCGCGACACGCCATGCCGACCAGGCAAACGAAGAGCTGCGCACCCGCATCGCAGAGCAAAAGTTGGTGATGGAAGACGTGCTGGACTTGGTGACGAGCTACGAGCAATCTCCAGAACTCAAGGCCATGGTCGCCCAGTTGCAGCCCATCGTGACTGCTTTTGACACCGTCGAAAAAGAAGAAGCCAACAGCAACGTCTCCAAGAGCGGTGGTGCCCTCATCATCGGAGGTGGCCCCAGCTACACCGCGAGCGAAGAAGTGCTGTCCCAAATCACCGAGGCCGTGGGCTCGGTGCGTAACGAACTCATCAAGTAAACGTCATGAATCCATCGATGAAGCGCCTTTCCCTTTGCATCGCCGTTCTGTCGTTGCTCTCGGCTTCGGCCTCGGCGCAATGCCGCACCTTCACCAAGCGCAACTGCCTCCCTGTGTTGGAGGGGTACGCCCAAAACGACAACTACAACTCGGCCGTCCTCATCGCAGGGGACGAAGCTGAATTGAGTGTCACCTTCCTGCCCTCCACGGAATACCGTGTGGCCGTGTGTGCCCATCCCGTCTTGGGAGACGTCACATTCGACATCCTCGACCAACAAGGCATCCGCATCTGGAGCAACTCCAAGGGCGAAGACCACGTGGACTTCAGCTTGCAGCATGCCCAACGACTTCGTTTCCGGATCCAAGTCCCCGACACGGACGCCGCCATCTTGCATGAAGGCTGTGTGTCCCTCTTGGTCGGAAGCAAAGATTGAGTCCTTCCTTCCTAACCTGCAGAAACGAGAAGGCCCGCCAATTGGCGGGCCTTTTTGTGTTTCATCGCACCACCCAACGCCACACGCGCTGAGGGCCGTCTTGCGCCGCGAGGTGCAAGAGGTACACTCCTGGGGTGGTCGGTGCCGCCAAGCTCCATTCCTGGGCGCCTGAAGCGCACCATTTGCGCTCGGTGCGCACCACCCGTCCCGACACATCTTGCAACGTGGCCATGACCTCGGTCGGGGCGCCGAGGTTGAACGCCACCGTGGACGTGGTCGTGGTGGGGTTGGGGGCCAACACCCACGATTCAGGTCGGCTCACGTCGGCCAAATCCATGGTCCCGTTGCCAAACGCCGTGATGTTGATGTCGTCGAGGTAAATGTTGTTGCCCAACCGGCTCTCGAACTCGAACTGCACCCGGAAAAATTCCGTGAGGTACTCTTCGTTGTCCAAGACGATGGTGAACTGCTTCCATTCCTCAGGCCCGTTGGGCGTGAAGGGGAATGGGGTCGGATCCGCCGACGGCAGGTCCATGAAGCCGCGGTGCATCCGGCGCAAGTCCCAGTCGTTGCCACAGTCCCCTGTCACGCTGATGCGCAACCGGTCGTCGGTCTCGTCGTCCTCGCTGGTTCCNTTGTGCGCGTAAGCCCACTTGTAGCTGATGTGGATTTCCTCCGCCTGGCTCATGTCCATGGTGGACGAGCGCAAAAAGTCGTCGTTGAATTCAACGTTGTTGGTCCAATTNTCGATGGTCATGCAACGAGATNCAGACGCCGANGCGTCCGNGGTGACTTCCCAAGTGCCGTCCATCAACACGTCCTCGATGAACCAATCTTCAGAAGGAAATTCAGCAGCCTCAAAGCCCTGTGCCATGGGCAGGTCCATGTCCCCGGCATCCAACACCACCACCGCATCCTCGAAGGTGTCGCTGGTCTCTCCCCCCTCGTTGGAAATGGTGAGCGTGACGTCGTAGCTGCCTGGGGCGTCGAACGTGTGGTACAGNTCACCGGCGCCGGATTCGGTGCTGCCGTCGCCGAACTCCCACGCCCATCCGGTCACCCCGTGGTAACTCTCGTCGGTAAACTTCACGCTGTCGCCCACGCAAATCACTTGGCGGTCGGTCACGAACTGCACAGCACACAAGTTGTCGGGCCCTGCCACACCCGTGGCCTCCAAATTGGCTTGGGTGGANAGCTGGTTCCGCTGGGCAGTCGTCGAGAGCGCCGCNGTGCGCATGCGCTGCTTNTGGCCTTGNGTAAACATGTGGCCACAGTAGCTGTACTCCATGTAGTTCTGGACGTTGTCCANGGACCCACAGCTTTCGCCATTGATGTCGCAGGACGTCCAACCCAAGGTGTTGGGGGTGTCGTCCACCAAATCGTCTTCGTCGCAGTTTTCAGGCTGCCCAGGGTTGTTGCTGTTGCCCCATGGGTGGCGAAGGTTGAGCCAGTGGCCCACCTCGTGGGTCAACGTCCGTGAGCGGTAGAAGTTGGCGGTCCCGATGCTTCCGCAGTACGTGTGCTGAAGCACGATCCCGTCCATGTCGGAGTTTTGGCCGCCCGCGACAGAACCGGGGTACAACGCGTAACCGGCCGCGCCGTTGGCGTACTCGCAGACCCACACATTCAGGTACTTGTTCCGCGGCCATTGGATGAGGGACTTCATCTCGGAGTCGCCGACGTACGTCAATTCGCTGACGATTCGGTTGAAGCCCGGGTGGCAATTGCCGTTGGGGTCCTTTTGGGCCAAACGGAACTCAATCTCCACGTCCGCCACCAAATCGGCGAAGTCGGGGTACACCTGGCTCGTGCCTTCGTTCAACGCGCGGAAGTTGGTGTTCAACACGTCCACGGCGTCGTGGATCTGGGCGGCCGAAATGTTTTCTGGGCCGTTGAAGTGGATGATGTGGAACACCACAGGGATCACCAACACCTCTGCGCGATCGCCCGCCAATTCACCTTGCTGGGTTTCCAATTCCAATTGGCGCTCGGCCTCCAATGCCGCAGCGCGTGAGCCCGGACGAAGCGCAAACAACTCGGCATGGGCGTCATGCAATCCGCAAGGATGGNCCTCTCCGGTGGTGGTGGTTTGGGCCAACAAGGTGGTTGGCAACCATNCGCACGCCATCGTGAGGGCGANNAACAGGGTGGTGNTCTTCAGATTCATGGGCGCGTTTTCAGGCAGGGATGTGAATTTACGCAATTCCCCACCGAGCTGCGGCCCTCCCGACTCAGGATGCGTCAGGGGCGCTCCAAGCGAATGCCCACGTCCGAGATGTCGGTCATTGGATCGGTGCGCATCCCGTGCGTCACTTCGAGGAAGTACCGTCCCCTCAATGGAAATTGAATCCCTTGCTGAATCAGGAACCTTTGGTCCACGAGGTCGCCAAACCCCGACCCGCGCCACCGACCGAGCTCGTCGGCAAGGGTGCAATCCACCGTGTCGGTCCTGGACTTGCCGTTGGGGAAACGGTACGTCAAGAACAAGTAAATGTTGGAATAAGGGTAGTCCTGGGCGTGGCGCACATCCAGCATCAAATCGTGCCGGGACAAGGTGTCGTCCATGTCCCATTGAAAGCGCAACACGTCTTCAGAACTCCACCCCTCAAGGGAAACTTCTTGGCTTTCGGCCACCACGGGAGGGGTGCCGCAGCTGGACAGCCATGCCGTCAAGACGAGGGCCACCCATGCCGTCCGAATGGTCACGAGGACTGCCCTTTGGCCTGTTGGCCTTCGCCACCCCCACCTTGGCCACGGCGGCGGTTGCGGTTCCGATTCCTGTTCCGACTTGGCTTCTTGCCGGCGTCGTCCTTCAATGCTTGGGCATTGCCTTGGCCTGAAGACTGGCCACCGGACTTGCCCTTGGGCTTGCGCTTGTTGCGACGGCGCTTGCGCTTGGCTTCGTCGAAACGCGTGAGGCTTTCTTGGCCCACGACGTTGCCGAAGGTGCTGTCCACCTCGTCGACTTCTTCCTCAATCTCGTAAGACGCCAGCGATCCAACCACCTCCCCTTTCTCGGAAGCGGCAATCAACTCCTTGGCGTCCTCGACGTTCATGGCAATCGGAGAAGACCCCGGCTCGC
>PBWG01000033.1 GCA_002729115.1 Crocinitomicaceae bacterium
GATTGTCCTGCTTTCTTCATGTTCGAACAGCGCAGGCACCCAGGTCAAAACCCCTTTCTCAGGAAAGAAGTACATGTCTGACGCCCGCCACTTCCGAGGCGTGGGCATGGGGCAAAGCGCCAACCTCAACATCGCCAAGAGCAAGGCCGAGCTTGAAACGCGGAAATCCATCGCCCAACAAGTGCGAACGAACTTGAAAGTCGTTTCCGACGCTTACTCCAGTGAACTGGTTGGGACTCAAGCTTCCGAAACCGTGGAGAAGTTTGAATCGCTCGCGAGGGAGGTCACCAACAACACCATCGGAGACATCCGTCAACTGGGCCAAGACATTCGACAGCTGGAGGACCAAACCTACCGCGTCCACGTCGCCGTGGAGATCAAAAAGAAAGCCATGTTCCGGTTCCTCAAAGACAAGGCCCGCAACGACGCCAAAATCTCTGAGCTCGCCCGAGCCCAAATGATCACCATGCTCGACAAAGAAATCGAGCGCCTCGAATCCGAAGAATGACCCCTCGTTCAGCGCAAGTTGAACTTGTCTGAGAATTTGGACTTGAACTTGCTCAGTTTCGGGGCAATCACGGCTTGACAATATGGCGCTTCCTTGTGAAGCTCGTAATAAGCTTGGTGGTAATCCTCGGCCTCATAAAAGGCCTCAAAAGCTTTGATTTCAGTGACGATTGGCGCATCCCAGCCGGCCTGGGCCTTGAGCTTGGCAGCCTCCGCNACTTCACGCTGCGCNTCGNTGTGGAAGTANATCGCACTTCTGTATTGGCTNCCCACATCGGCCCCTTGTCGGTTCAACGTGGTGGGATCGTGGGTGGCAAAAAAGACCTCAAGCAATTCAGCCAAACTGAGTTGGGTGTTGTCAAACGTCACCTTGACGACTTCGGCGTGCCCAGTTCTTCCGGTGCACACTTCCCGGTATCCAGGGTTTTTGATGTGCCCGCCGCTGTACCCGGAGACCCCGGACTGCACCCCAGGAATGGATTCGTAGACCGCTTCCACACACCAGAAGCACCCGGCCCCAAGGGTGATTGTTTCCAAATGTTCTTGTCCCATCGATGTTGCTTGCATGCCAAGGACGCACATGAGCACCCACAGCCACTTCATTCGTGTCATGAACAAATGTCACCTCTCTCTCGAAGAACTCCAACCCAATCAGTCCCCTGATTGCGCCATCCGGTAGCGCAAAAAGCACCCTTGAAAGCCAAGTTCTGGCTGGGCACCCTCCCAAAGCACAGACACGTCAGAGGTTCTCAACCCAAACTCCAACCCCCTGCGCATGCTGAATCGAAAAGACACCGGGTANCGAAAGACATCTTGACGGCCCCGTTGAACCCCAGCTTCAAGCACCANNANAGAAGTGAGCCTGACCCCAGCTGTGGCCCCGCCGGTCCACCCGCCGCGTGCAATGGCATCTCGGTTTCGCACGCTGATGTTGGCCGCCAGCACCACCGGTTGGACAGGNCGAAATCCCGCAGAAAGGGCCAGCATGGGCTTCGCACGGACCACGCGTTCTTCTTCTTGACCAGACTCGAACCACGACTCGGGATTCAAAAAGTCCGAAGCGCTGGACANCCAGCTGCCAGGNTCAATGGAGAANTGGNTGGGATCGAACGCTTCTGGGTTGCTTGNATCGGGGGCAAGTCCCAGGCTCAGGTTTTGAATGCCGTATTCCTTGCCCTGCCAGGTCATCTGCCCGACGTCCACCAGGGACGCCCCGACCCAAATGTTGTCGCGGGAAAGNNCCCCGCCNACATCGACACTCCAACCCCGNCCNGCGGGGCTCAAGATGTCCAGCCATCCAAGGGACAGTCCCGAGCCTTGCAAGGAATCAAAGGCCTGGATGCTGCTCCACGACAGCCCCTCCGAGCGGGCGCCAAACGCCGTCAACTCGTCGCCCTCTGCCTGCANATCGAAGTAGGCCGAGCCAAGAACAAGGCGGGCNCCAACCCCGGTGTGCAATTCCCAACCCCCGTCGTCTTGGGCGCCCCAGGACTTGGACAGCCCAACCTCATGGGAGCGCACAGATTGGAAGGAAAACGTGGACCCTTGGAGCAAATTGGCCAAGGTCGCTTCCGTGTTGATTTCCACACCTTCCCAAACTTGACCCAACGTGAAGTCGAAGTCTTCCACGGGCACGATTTCGCCCGAATCCACCAACCGGATCGAGGAGAACAAATCGAGTCCCCCATCAGAAAACAACTTGGCGGCGGTGGAGGACAGGTTGACCGAGGCGAGCACCGACCTTCTGTTGGCGTAAGCAAAGGCCCATGTCCCCATTCGCCTGGCGTAAGCCGCAGACAAGAAACTCGCGCTCATGTGAAGGTCCTCGTCCGTCAAGGCTTCCACCCAATCNTCCACCGTCCACTGCGTAGATTCAAGCTCGGTTTGCCCCCTCAATTGAGACCAGAGGTCCGCGCGTTCCAANAAGGTCGAACGAATNGAAAGTCCACCTTCAAATCCTCCAGTGGTGCGTGTGTATGCGCCTTCCCATCCGTCAAAAGTCATCAACGCGGGGTTGTGCCCCAACGCGCGGTAATCGGAACTCAANGCAAAGGGCGTGGCTGCACCTTGGATGTGCGTCCGCTCCATTTGGGCAGTGGCCACATGTGCCACGCACCANACCAACCCGCAGAGAAAGAAGGACCGNGCCATGGTCCAATGTACGAGAGTCAGACGGGAATGTTCCAGGCGAAAGGATCCTCCCCTGCTCCGGTTCTGACCTCATCGAGGCGTCGCTTCAACAACGGGGCGATCGTCCACGTGTCTTGGCCGGGNAGGTCCCAATCTCCATCTTCGAGACCCAACGTGCAAATGGGGGAAATCGTGGCCGCTGTGCCCAGACCAAACGCCTCGGTCAANCGGCCTTCTTGGATGGNCTCTTGCAACTCGCGAACNTCGACCACACGCTCCTCCACGTCCACGCCCTCGTGACGCATCAACTCCACAGCGCTGGNACGGGTGACNCCTGAAAGCACGGTGTCGCTGGTGGAAGGCACCACCAACTTTCCGTCCATCACAAAGCCCACGTTCATGGTGCCACATTCCTCCACCTTGGTGTGGGTGGCGCCATCTGTCCAGAGAATTTGGTCGTACCCCTCAGACTTGGCAAGCTCTGTAGGGTGCAAAGACCCTGCGTAGTTGCCCGCCGCTTTCGCTGCNCCCGTGCCACCAGCGGCGGCCCGGGTGAATTTGGTCTCCACCTTCACGCGGACGGGCTGGGTGTAGTATGCGCCCACAGGACAAGTGAAAACGCACAGTCGGTAGTTGTTGCTCGGACGGACACCCACGTGGCTCTCGGTCGCGAACATGAATGGACGGATGTAAAGCGCGCTGTCAGGTGCGCTNGGCACCCAATTCGAATCGAGCTTNACCAATTCGACAATGGCCTGGAACATGATGTCTTCAGGCACTTCGGGCATGCTCAACCGGCGGGCCGAGAAATTCAACCGCTGGATGTTGCGTCCAGGACGGAACAGCGACACTGATCCATCTTGTTGGCGGAACGCCTTCATGCCCTCGAAAATGGCCTGGCCGTAGTGCAAGGACATCATGGCAGGAGAAAAAGTCATCGGACCAAACGCAGAGATTTCACCNCGCTGCCACGCCCCGTCGGCNTAGTCCATGACGAACATGTGATCGGAAAAGACCTTGCCGAACGTAAGGTTCTCGAAGTCCACCTCACCCAGTCTGCTCGTTCCCACGGGGGAAATGTCAAAGTCCAANATCACGTGATNCTCCAATTGCATGACCTTTCATTTAGGTGGTGCAAAAGTCGCAAATCTGAGGCCTCAACGCAAGTCGCCCNTTCCCAAGAAGTGTTCAAAGGACACGACTCACTGTGCCTCACCTTGAAACAAGAATTTGTTGGGGCTCACCAGGCCGGTTTTCACCGCGTACATCACCATGGCTGCCGTGTTGTTCACACCCAACTTGGCCATGATGTTCTTGCGGTGGGTGGTCACGGTGTGCGCACTCAAGAAGAGCTTGCTGGCCACCACTCCATTGGTGTGTCCCTCCGCAATCAACGACAGCACCTCTGTCTCCCGCGCGCTCAAGTGAATGGGATCGCACGTCAGCGGGAGGTTGTCGAGGTCGCTGACATCGATGGATTCCTTCCGAATGCGGTCCAAAATCTGGCCACAAAAGAAGGCCCCACCTTGGGCCGTTTCACGGATGGCATCTTCCACCTCCCCCAGGTCGCAGTCCTTCTTGATGTAGCTGTCCACGCCCGCTTTGAGGGCGTTGACGATGGTGTGTCCACTCTGCTCTGACGTGATTGCAAGCACACGGCATCTCGGCTTCATGACCTTCACCTTGCGCACCACATCGATGTCGAAGCCCTCCGCAAGGAAATCCACAATGACCACCTTGGGGTCGAAACTCTGAACAAGCCCCAGCAAATCCTCTGAAGTGCTCGCTTCCCCCACGATTTGGATGCCCTTCACGTGGCGGGCCATGTTTCGCACGCCCAGTCTAAACAAGGCGCTGCTGTCGGCAATGGCAACGGTGGTGGACAACGAACTCATGTCTTTGGAATGATTCTAAACAAATATAGAACACCCCTTGGGCACAGACTCAACGGGAGCCCACCTTCTTCGCCATCCCGTCCGTGGCGACCACGACATCGGTGTGGAACGCTTGGGCCTCCTCCAGCAGCTCCCCAACATCTCGGTACCTCGTGCTGATGTGCCCGAGCGCGAGCTGCCTCACTCCGGCCTGGTTGGCCAACCGCGCCGCTTCTTTGGCGGTGCTGTGTTGGGTGTCTTTTGCCCTGGCAGCATCCCGTTCCGCGAAGGTGCAATCGTGGTACAACAAATCAGCCCCTTCGGCCAACGCCTTGACAGACTCGCAGGGTCGGGTGTCCGAGGAATACACGTAGGCCCTGGCTGGGGCGGGAGGCTTGCACCACATCGACGCTTCCTGGACTTCGCCATTCCAAAGCACAGATTCGCCGCGCTTCAAGGCCTGACGGACATGAAATGGCATTCCAGACAATTTGGCCTTGGCGCCGTCCAACTTCCATGGCAGGCTGTGTTCCTCAATTCGCAACGCCCTGGTTGGAACTCTGTGCTTCGCCGGAGCACACACAAGCCTGTGGCGTTCTCCTTCCTCGAGGATCTCCACACCATCGCCCCAAGGTTTGAACTCAACCTCAAAAGACATGTGTGCCTGGATGGCCTGCCACGTGGAATCCAGCCAAGGACCCAGGGCGTCAGGACCCCACACCGGCAACGGTTCTTTCCGTCCCAACAGCGACATCGTGCTCAACAACCCTGGCAGCCCCAGGACGTGATCTCCGTGCATGTGGCTGATGAACACCCCTTTCAGCTTTTGGAATTTCCGCTTGTTCTTGCGCAGAGACAGTTGCACACCTTCACCTGCGTCCAACAGATATGTGTGGCCGTGGATGTCCACAAACTGCGAAGTGGTGCCTCTCGAGGGCACTGGAACCGCAGCTCCTGTCCCGAGAAACACCACTTCGAAATTCATGGCGTGAGAACCTTGTGCCTCAGTGCTGGACTTGCACCCGCTTCACTTGGCGCGCACCTTGACGGGTCACCACCAAGAAATACATGCCGGCGTCGAGCGAAGACACGTCGAGGACCAGCCCCGAGGTGCTGGACAGACCTTGACGCACGTGCGCACCATTCAACGTCACGATCGCCCAAGCGTCGCCTGGCACAACGCCTGCGCAGAAGAGCTCAGACGATGCCGGATTCGGGTACGTAGAAAGGTCAATCTGAGTCATGTCGGGCAGTCCGGTCAGCACGTTGATGTCTTCCACTTCCACAGAACAGCCAGAGTCGTCGGACACCACGACGCTGTACGCGCCTTCCCCCAAACCAGACAACACCTCACCAGATCCCAACAAGATGCCTGCGGCACTGTACCAATTGGCGGTCCAGTCTCCTACAGCACCGGATGCTGTCACTGTGGCCGACCCGTTGAACATGCCAGGGTCTGTGTTGGACACTTCCACCGAAGCGGCCAGCTCGCATTCCAACGCGTCGTCCCCCACCAACCAACCGCCAAAGAGACTTTGACAATCCGCGGTGGTGATTTGGACTGAAAATGAACCCGCGTTGTCAACAGACACAGACATCCCCGTCCCAATTTGATCTCCGAAGGCATTGAACCACGCCACTTCGACTACCTCCACACCTTCCGCCAACGTGGCTGTCAGGGTGCCTTGCGTCCCCTCGTCGCTGTTCACGTTGGTCACCACCACGTCTTCCAGCAACGGACAATTAACGCGCAACGTGAAGTTGTCAAACGTGTACGGTGCATTGAACGGCGTGAAAATCGTCGCCCAGGCTTGAATGTCGATGCTGATGCGGTAAATGCCTGAACGGTTGGGAGCACCTTGGATGGCCGCGCAGTATTGCTCGCCACCCATGAAGGCGTTGGGGTTCCCGGAATCGCCGTTGTTGTTGAACAAGACCTCCAAGCCAATCTCCTCCGCAAAGAACTGTTCCTGGGTCACCGTGTCTGTGAACACGATGCCTTGGAAGACGCCGGCTCCGTCCACGGAGTTGGCCAGCACAATCACGCTGTCCACAGGCAAAGTGGGTGGGTACGTGGAGTCAATTCCAGCTGCGTTGGCAGGAATCAAGATGTGCAACACGTCGAAATACGACTCGTCCAACATNCCGTCCAAGAAGGTTTCGCCCATCGCGGGATCTGGCGACACCCCGAAGGAGGCNTCCCCAAAATCAAAGTCGATNTCACATTGCCCCCATGCGCCAGGTGCCANACAAAAAACCANGGCCGCCAACGCGAGCNCCCGAAGGTTCACAAATGCATTCATTTTGTCGCGGGATTAGACTCCGAAGAGCCGCCAAGTTCCTTCTCTGTGGCCTCCATGTACACGAAGTCCACGGCCTCGTTGACGGTGGGCGTGATGTTGAGGACGCGGTCGAGTTGAGAAATTTGGACCAACTTCTCCACAGTGGGTTGCAATCCGCAAAGCACAAANGTGCCATTCTCATCGCGGCACAAACGGTTGCCCACCANNACNGCGCTGAGGCCGCTTGAATCGCAGTAGCGGGATTCGGTGAGGTCGAGGACAATGTTCAAGTGGCCNGACTTGCCCAATTGGACCAATTCGGCTTTCAAATCTGGTGCGTGGAGCGCATCCAGCTTTTCGACGGTGCTCGTCACAATGACGACGCGGTCGCGGTGTTCTGTGGTAAACTTCATGTTGAATCGTTCAGGCCAAATATAGCACGGCCAACCGAGCGGACTCAGGCNTTTCTTTGGGCGAGAAGATACAGCACCGCCATCCGAACGGCGACGCCGTTTTCGACCTGATCGAGGATGATNGCATGCTCGCTGTCGGCCACTTCGCTTGAAATCTCCACCCCGCGATTGATGGGGCCTGGATGCATGATGACCACCGGCGAATCGGATTGCCCCAGCCGCTCCAACGTCAACCCAAAGCGCATAGTGTACTCCCGCAGCGTCGGGAAGAACCTGACTGCANCAGATGGCCCTTGACGCTCAAGCTGAATGCGAAGCATGTTCAAGGCATCTGCCCACCGGATGGTGTCGTCCAAATCGTGGCTGACTTCCACGCCCATGCTTTGGAGGTGCTTGGGAATCAAGGTCTCTGGTCCACAAACCCGCACGTTGGCGCCCAACAGCTTCAGGGCCTCGATGTTGGACAACGCCACGCGNGAATGCTGAATGTCCCCCACAATGGCGATGTTCTTCCCTGTCAAATCGNCCCCCAAAGCCTCGCGCAAGCTGAAGGTGTCCAGCAGGGCCTGGGTGGGGTGTTCGTGGGTGCCGTCGCCGGCATTGACAATGGGGACGTCCACCTTCGACGCCAAGAATTGATGGGCNCCTGGATGCGGGTGGCGCATCACCACCATGTCCACCTTCATGGCCAAGATGTTGTTCACGGTGTCCACCAAAGTCTCGCCTTTCTTCACACTGGAGCCTGCCGCAGANAAATTGACCACGTCGGCAGACAGGCGCTTCTCCGCCAATTCGAAGGACAAGCGGGTCCGGGTNGAGTTNTCAAAAAAGAGGTTGGCCACAGTGAAGTCACGCAACGAGGGGACTTTTTTGATGGGGCGATTCAACACGTCTTTGAACTCCTTGGCTGTNGCGTGNATCAAATCCACGTCTGCCTTGGTCAGCCCCTTGATCCCCAAGAGATTCGAGGTCGACAATCCTTGCGCTTCCCTCATGACGGCTTCTCGTTCAAAAGAATGACACGGTCCTCCCCTCCTTCTTCGCTCCAGAACACCTTGACGTGCTGGGCCCCAATGCTGTCGACATGCTTCCCGATGTAATTGGGCTCGATGGGCAACTCCCTGGANAACCTCCGGTCTATCAACACCGCCANCGTCACGGCGTTGGGACGGCCGTGGGCAAGCAATGCGTCCAANCCCGCCCGGATGGTTCGGCCTGTGAACAACACATCGTCCACCANCACCACATCACGGCCCTCGACGGTGAANCCCATGTCGTTGACGTTGGGGCTGAGAAGTTTGTCGTTGGAACGAATGTCGTCTCGGAAAAACGTCACGTCCAGTTTGCCNCAAGGCACGACGCATTCGGGCTGCAATTCGTGCAACCGGCGTTGCAAGCGCTCCGCCAGACGGCTCCCCCTGGGTTGCAAGCCAACCAACACTGTGTTCGAGAAATCGTGATGTTCGATCAACTGGTGGGCCAAGCGATCGAGAATGAGCGCAAACTGCGCCGGAGGAATCAAGGTTTGATCCGTCATGTCTGGGGGCAAAGATACAGGCAAAAAAAAGGAGACCCGCAGGTCTCCTTTTCATTTCCAAACTTGAGAATCAAGCCTTGTCGTCCGCTTCTGGGGCGTCGGCTGCGTCGTCAGCCTTAGGCTCCTCAGCCTTGGGCTCTTCCTTCGAAGCCTCCTCCTTCTTGGCCGCAGCCTTCTTGGGAGCCGCCTTTTTGGGAGCAGCCTTTTTCTTCGGAGCGGCCTTTTTCTTCGGAGCGGCCTTCTTGGGCTCTTCAGCTGGCGCATCCTCTTGGGTGTCGCCGTCCATTTGCTCCTTGAGGGCCGTCAACACGCTCAAGTCACCGAACGTGCTCTTCTCCACGCTGGCGTTCACTTCGTGCATCATGCGCGAAGAACCGCCGCCGCCGGAGTTGCTGCGAGGCTTCTTGGGCAAGTCAGACTTCACAGGCCCCTCTTCGTAGGTGCGCAAGTGGCTCACCGTGATGCGCTTGGCATTGCGGTTGAATTCCAACACCACGAAATCCGCCTGGTCGTCGACCCCAAGGGCACCGCCTTCATGCTTGTTGAGGTGCTTGCTGTGGCAAGTTCCCTCCAAACCGTATGGCAATGCGATGGTCGCGTGACCGCCTTCCACCTTGACCACTGTGGCCTGGTGCTTGCTGCCGACCGCGAACACGCTTTCGAAGACCTCCCATGGGTTCTCTTCGATTTGCTTGTGGCCGAGGCTCATGCGGCGGTTTTCCTTGTCCAATTCGAGCACCACGACTTCGATTTCGTCTCCCACGTTGCAGAACTCCGAGGGGTGCTTGATCTTCTTGGACCAGCTGAGGTCAGAGATGTGCACCAAACCGTCGATGCCTTCTTCCAATTCAACGAACAGGCCGAAGTTGGTGAAGTTGCGCACCTTTCCTTTCTGCTTGGATTCGACAGGGTAACGTGTTTCGATGTCCTCCCACGGGTCCTTGGTCAATTGCTTCAAACCAAGAGACATCTTGCGCTCCTCGCGGTCAATGCCCAACAAGACGCATTCGATTTCATCGTTGACTTTCAAGAAGTCCTGGGCGCTGCGCAAGTGCTGAGACCAAGAGATTTCGCTGACGTGGAGCAATCCTTCCACGCCAGGGGCGATTTCCACGAACGCACCGTAGTCCGCCATGACGACCACGCGACCCTTGACCTTGGCTCCTTCCACCAAGTCCTCGCCGAGCGCATCCCATGGGTGCGGGGTGAGTTGCTTCATGCCCAAGGCAATCCGTTTCTTGTCGTCGTCGAAGTTCAAGATCACCACGTTGATCTTCTGGTCCACTTCCACCATCTCTTCAGGGTGACCCACACGGCCATAGCTCATGTCGGTGATGTGCACCAAACCGTCGACACCTCCGAGGTCGACAAACACGCCGTACGAAGTGATGTTCTTGACGGTGCCTTCGAGGACCTGACCCACTTCGAGGCCTTGGATGATGAGACGCTTCTGCTCTTCGAGCTCGGCCTCAATGAGGGCCTTGTGCGACACCACGACGTTCTTGAACTCTTGGTTGATCTTGACAACCTTGAATTCCATCTGCTTGCCGACGTACTCGTCGAAGTCGCGGATGGGCTTGACGTCCACCTGAGATCCTGGGAGGAACGCTTCCAAACCAAAGACGTCCACGATCAGGCCGCCTTTGGTGCGGCACTTGACCGAACCCTGGATGATCATGTCTTCTTCCTTCGCCTTGTTCACCTTGTCCCAAGCGTCGTAGATGCGTGCCGTCTTGTGGCTGACCACGAGTTGGCCGTTGGCGTCTTCTTGCTTTTCAATGAACACAGGAACTTTGTCACCTGCCTTCAATTCTGGGTTGTAGCGGAACTCACTTGCGCCAATGACACCTTCAGACTTGTAGCCAATGTTGACCACAATCTCTTTTTTGCCAATGGAAATCACAGTGCCCTCCACCACTTCTTTTTCTTTGATGAGGGTGAGGCTCTCTTCGTAGAGATGCTCAAGACGCTTGCGCTCTTCCGCGCTGTAGTCGTCTTGTGCGCTTTCGAAGGCGTCCCAATCGAAATCGCCTGCAGGCTTGGCAAGCTCACGGGGCTCTGAAGGCGCTGGGTCTTCGGCCTCAGGGGCTTCAGCTTTCACTTCAGGTTCAACTTCGGGGGCAGCTTCTGGAGCTGGTGCGGCTTCTGCCGCTTCGGGGGCCTTGGCCTCCTGGTTCTCCAGGTGGCCTTCTTCTGGCTGTTGGGTGGCGTCGTTCATGCGTCACCGGGTTTTGATGCTTCGCCACAGGGAGCGTTGCGGAGTGAAACTCGCCTTGCCCTGTCAAGGTTTTAGGGGTGCAAAAATAGTACAACCCCTGCCGCCATGCAAGCTGATTGTCAGCTTCTCGAATCAACGAGAAACCAGCCAAGACTGGCAACCGGCAGACGACACAAATGTGCACCAACCAGACCAAGTCTCAGGTACGGTGAACCCTCCCGAGGGAATCCGTGCCAAGTGCCTGCCTTGGGCGTCGAACACGTCCACCACCGAGGCCGTTTCCAAGTGGCCGCCAGGATGGATTGGGTTGGCGCCACGCACTGCGCCTATGACCACCGGCGCTTCAGGGGTGCCGTCGGGACAATCGTTGCACGCCCCGAACGTGACCATGTCCGTCTGCACAAATTCACCGATCCCGTTGGGCAAACGAGCAAACGACTGATCCGCCACGCTCGTCCCGAAGTGGGAACTGTCTCCGATGGAGAAGCCATCCGGCGACCGCAGCACCAGCACTTCACCCGTGTTGTTCAAGCG
>PBWG01000034.1 GCA_002729115.1 Crocinitomicaceae bacterium
AAGGCCCTTGGCGAGAAGGGCAGCTCAGTTTTGAAACCGAGCTGATGATTGTGCCGGGCTACCGCGTGCGCATGGTGCACGGGCTCATCACCAATTTTCACCAGCCAGGCAGCACGCTGCTTTGCTTGGTGGCCGCATTCGTTGGAGGAAACGATTGGAAAGAGATGTACGCCGATGCGCTCGCCAAGGGGTACCGCTTCTTGAGCTACGGAGACGGGAGTCTTCTCCTGCGCGGCTGACCCCATGCTCCAACACGAACAAGCCCCGCCAAAAAGGCAGGGCTTGCTGAAAACGGACGGGGTTCGTGGTTGTTCTTGACTCAGTTCGCCGAACGACGGTTGTCGTCGATGTCCGCCTTCTTCTGCATGGCGTTCAACACCGTGAATGGGAAGTTGGCACGGGCACGTGTGGCGATGGTGCTTTGCTCTTCAAGGTAGCTGTCCTTGCTGCTGGCCTCGGTGACCTTCTGAGGGGCGATCACCCACACCCCTTCTTCGCCGACGATGGCGCTTGACATGTTGCCAATGGGGATGGACAACGCCGCGCCTGCCACTTTTGGCTCGGCCCCAGCGCCGCTTCCGCGGACAGTTGGGAACTTCACGCTGAGGTTGCGTCCAGTCTTCACGGTTTCACCGACCGCACCTGCCACTTCGTCCAAGTTGGCGCCCACCATCTTCTCGGCGTACAATTCGCCTTTGGCCTGGTTCATGGCACCCGTGCGCATCTCCTCTTCCACGGCCTCCAAGGTGGGCTCGCCGGCCTCGGTGATTTGGTCCAAGTGGGCCACGATGTAGAAATCTGGGGTCAAAATGGGGTTGGAGACTTCGCCTTGCTCGCTGCGGAAGGTCCATCCCACAATCTCAGCGGCGTCACGGACACCGGCGATGCTGCGCGCGGCAGGGGCGATGCTGTTCGCTTCTCCTGTGGCATAACCTGCTTCGGCTGCGGCGGCCATCAAGCTTTCCTTGTCGGTCGCGTTGATGGCGAATTCGCTCGCTTGGGCGTAGGCGTCGCGCGCTGTGGTGGCGGAGGCACCGACTTTGCGGGTGATGTAGGCGACACGCGCCTCTTCCACTTCGCTGCGGCGGTCGAGCACTTCGATCAAGTGCACCCCGTAGGTGGTTTCCACCCAGCCGACGGCGCCCACAGGCTTGTCGAAGCAGAAGTCTTCAAACGGCTTGACCATGCGGCCACGTGGGAAGAAATCGTACACCCCACCGGTGCTCTTCGATCCTGGGTCTCCGCTGAAGCGCTGGACCAAGTCGTCGAAGTCCCCACCGTTGCGGAGCACGCGCTTGAGGCTGTCGGCGCGCTGTCCGAGCTCGGCCATTTCAGCCTCGTCTTTGGCGTCTTTTGCAGTCAACAAAATGTGACGGCACTTGGCAGCCTCGTCCGGCACCATGGTGCGCTCGAGCACTTGCGCCAAAGACATCATGCCATTCTTCGTGTAAGGACCGACCACTGTGCCCGCCGACTCCTCGAAGAACTTGCTTTCGTTGACGTCGAGTTCAACTTGGGCGAGGCGCAAGTTGCGGATGTCTTCGTTGCCGTCGTTGGCCGCTTTGGCAAACGCTTCGGCATCCTCGGCATTTTTCCACTCCTCAGCCACGGCGTTCAGTTCGACTTCCATGGCTTGGATGTCCGACTCGCTGGCCCCCACAGGAATTTTGACGTAGCTGATGTCACGACCCTCGGTTTGTTGGTACTCAGGATCGCCTTTGTGAGCATTGTAGTAAGCCTTGACCTCGCGGTCGCTCACGCTCACTTCGCCGTCGGGGATGTTTTTGNACAACTTGGCCACGTACTGGATCTCAGCGGTGCGCTCGGNGTTGATGTGCTCGTACTTGCCCTCGATGGAGTTGGTGTACACCGCGTCTGCCATCAANGCGTCCAACTTCTCTTTCTTGCGCTTGGCCAAGATGAGTTTCTTGTAGCTCAAGAGGTTGACCTTGCCCTGGTCGGTGGTCAACATGGCGCCGAAGTTCTGTTGCCACATGGCCTTGTTCTCGCCGTTGCTGTAGAAGGCCCNGCTCATGTAGGGTGAGTCGAGGTTGCCAAACAGCATTTCCTGGAATTCGGCGTCGGTCACTTCGATGCCGAGCTCGTTGTAGGTGTCTTCCAACACGATGTTGGACGTGATGTCGCCCCACACTTCGTCTTGGAGTTGCTCCCCGGAGAATCCGAGGCGACGACGCTCGTCGAGTTCCATGCGGTAATCCAAGGCAGAAATGCTCTCGCCTCCCACACTTCCCACGTCACGCGCGTTGCCCTGTCCCATCAACGCAAGCACCGCGTCGTAGGGGATCAAAAAGCCGAGCATGCCCACTCCAATCATGCCGAGCAACAGGCCTTGCCTGTTGCGGATTTGTTCAATCATTGCCATCGTCTCAAAGTCTANTTGTAAGGATTGCGAAGATAACGTTTCCCAGTTTACTGGAAACCACCCCGGTTCAGGCTTCTTTGGCGGGCTTGAACTCCACCCACAGGATGCGGTTTTCTTCCACCTCACGCACCACAAATTCAAGCCCTTCCACCGCCACCACACTGCCCGATTCTGGGATGTCTTCCGCGTGGTGCAGAAGCAGCCCCCCCAAGGTGTCGTAGTGGCTGGCCTCGGGCAACTCCCAGCCGTGGGTTTCGTTGAGAGACCGCACTTCCCGGCGCGCAGGCACCCGCCACACGCCGTCGCCCAAATCGTGCTCCACGTCTTCTTCGACGAGGTCGTGCTCGTCGTCGATTTCCCCGAGCAGTTCTTCCACGATGTCTTCCATGGTCAAGATGCCTGCGGTTCCGCCGAACTCGTCCACCACCACCGCCAAGTGCCTTCTGCGCTTGAGGAATTGACGCAACAGTTCGTCCCCAGCCATGGCCTCAGGAACNACAAACGTCGGCAACAGAATTTCTTTGAGAGACCCGGGCAAATCGAAGAGGTCTTTGGCGTGGACGTAGCCCACGATGTGGTCCATGTCGCCTTTGAACACCACGAGCTTGGAGAACCCGGTTCCAGCGAACGTCGCCGTCAAGTCGTCCACGGACGTGTCGATTTCCACGCCTTGCACTTCGTTCCTGGGCACCATGCTGTCCCGTGCCTGCACGCTGGGCAAGTCCAAGGCGTTCTTCAAGATTTGCAGTTCGTGTTCCAGCTCTTGCTCGGGTTCCATGCGGCCGCTCAGCGTTTCGAGGAAGTGGTCCAAATCTTGGGCCCCGAGGGTTTCAGCTTCTGGCGCTTCCTTTCCNCGGACAAAGGGCCGCAGCAGCCCTTGGCTGAGNTTGGTGATGAGCCAAGCGGGCAAGGCCAGCACGATGAAAATCAGGAGAAGTGGGTACGCCAAATTCCTCAACCACGCGTTGGGCGAGGCGTGAAACAAGGATTTGGGAATGAACTCCGCCAACACGAGCACCACAGAGGTGGTCACAAGGGTTTGGGTGGCCAAGACAAGCAACGGTTGGGGGGCGCTTTGCCAATCGGACACGCCAAACACCCATTCGCCCACAAGGGACCCAGATTCGATGCCACAGAGCACGAGGGCCAGGTTGTTGCCCACCAACATGGAGGCGATGAACANCTGGGGGCGCGCATTCAGAAAGGCCACCACCCGGCCACGCCAGCTTTGGGTGGCGTCGAGTTCAGTCTGGAGCCGGCTCGAAGCCACAAACGCCATCTCCATGCCAGAGAAGAACGCCGACGCGAACAGCGACAGCACCAGAATCAGGATCGAACTCGAAGGGTCAGGGTCCATGCAAGGAAGATACGACCGACGTCAATTGGACGACGTCATGCGCAGCCGGAAGATTCGTCGAACGCCGTACCAAAGCCAAGAAATGCAGGGGAACAGTCCCATGGACCAAGCCGGCGTGTCCGCACTCATCCAAAGCCAGCCGACGTAGAGCGTGCCCACGATGGACGCCACCAGCCAGAACCATTCGGCGGCACGGGCNGTTTTGTACGGNAGAGATTGTTCGACGGACTTGGGATCGGACATGGTGCGAATGTCGGNNAACAGGNCGAAAGTCAGTTCCCGACTTCGAAGGACCCCGTGGGGTTCAAGATTTCGTAGCGCTCGAACCGGCTGTCGGACCGCAGCCCCCGGCCGCGAAGCAAGCCTTGTGCGGTTTCGATGGAGACAGGGCGTGTGGTGTAGACCAGGTCGGAATCGTGCGACCACACGAGGTGTTCGGTTTCCAGCCGTTCGCCCTTGTTGTTCACCAGCACGACGTTGTCCCAGGCTTCCAAACGCCCAGCTTGGTCGTTGTACGTGCCCCGGTCGGCCTTCAGGGTTGCGGCATGGCGGTCGCGGTTGCCGCCGATGAACAAGGTGAATCCTTCAGACACCTGCCAAAGTGGTGCGTCAGGTTGGGGGCTTTCTCCTTCGGAATGGTCCCAGCGCTCGAGCCTGTTGGCTTCGAGGGCTTGGATCAGCTTGCCTCGTTCTGTGTATTCGAAATACCCCTGCTCAACCACTTGGATGGGGGCGCCTTCCCGGAGGATGTCTGTGGCTTGGGCGTCCACACTTTGTCCTGGCGGTTCGTGGTCAGGTGCGGTTGCGCACCCCATCGAAAGCCCGAGCCCCAAAAACACAACAGCCGCCCAAGCCCTGGGGGCTGGACGGCTGGTTGTCGATCTCGTGGTCAGGGACATGTCCCTCAGCGTACGCGGATGGTGGTGGTTTCACCAGAACATGGGCAACCTGGCTTGGAGGGCACCGTGAAGGAACCGCCCGCCTGCTTGCCGTAGGTGAAGATGTCGTCGACCGTGGGGAATTGCTTCGCCATGTTGGCCATCTTCTTGCCGGCTTTTTCCGCGAGCTCTTCGTTCAAGCGCTTGGCCTTGGCGTAGTAATCGCTGGCCACCCAGTACACCGAGCGGCTGCCCAAGGCGCCATCGTTGCATGCGTTGGAGCTTCCTGCAATGGCATCGCCAATGAGCATGTANGCGTCGCCGTTCTCGGCGTCCAACTCCAACACTTTTCGGGCGTAGGATTTGGCGGTGGTGGTGCGTCCCAAGGCGCTGGCGATTTGACCGGTCTTCAACAAGTAGGTCAACTTGTCGCTGCAGTCGCCGCAACGCTCCACCGCGTCTTCCATGTACGCGAAGCTCGAGTCAAGCTGACTGGACTTGGCAAATCCGATGCCGATGGCAAATGCAGCAGGGGCAGAGGGCTCCACGCTGTACACCGAAGTGGCCACGGGCAAGAAGAGGTCGTTGTCGGTGCATTCCTTCTTGTTCAACAAGCGCAACACTTTCTGCTTCAATTCCATNTTGCTGGAATCCGCCGCCACAGCGGTGGCGAGCACGGGCACCATGTCGTCGCAGTCCGCGATGGCCACAAACACCGTTTCGACGTTCTTCTTGGCCTTTTCGTACCGCTTCAAATCGCGCTCTTTGCCTGCTTCTGTGGCACGCGCCACCCCTGTCTCGATGTAATCNACGAGGTTCAGGTAGTCGGTGAGCATCTGGGCCCGCATGTTGCTTTGGGCCAACGTNTCTCCTTTCAACGACCGCTTCATGGTGTAGAAGCTGGCCGTGTAGTACTGGTACAAGGTGGTCGCGGAAGCCTCGGCGCCCAAGCAGTCCAAGCTTTCCTTGAACATGGTGTAAGCCTCCTGGTGGGCGTCCTTGTTGTANTTGTAGAAGTCGGTGGCTTTCCGCCCGAGGACCACACAGCGGTTGTTGGGGCTGCGCTTGGTGCTCGGGTACAACTCCATGCGCTTGTCGTGGAGGTACATCAAGCTGTCCACGAGCACGGCGTGACGCGGGTCTTCGGCGTCCACTTTTTTGAGCTCCTTGCCGATGAACGATGTGCCGTCGGCGTACAAGCCCTCGCTCGCGGTCTCAGGGCAAACCTCACACGCCTTGCGCCATTGGATGTAGGCCTCGTCGTAGTTCTTCTGCTTCTTGTACGACTTGTAGACGCTCAAAGCTTCTTTGCAGAGCAGCTGCTGCTCCTCGGTTTCACCGTATTTGCTGTCGTTTTGAGCTTGGGAGGCCAAAGGGGCCAACAGCATCAAGCCCGCGGACAAAAGGATGGAAGGGAGTTTCATGATTCTGTGGTTGTGCAGGTTCGTGCGCATCAATCGTACAACCGAGGCGTGAGCCAAAGGTTCTTCACGAAGGGGGTCAAGGTGACGCCCACATGGATGCGGAGGTTGGTTTCAGTGTGAAGGGTTTCGAGTTCAGTGTACCGTCTGCCAAAGTCCATGCCAAAGTGCAATTGGCTCGCGCTTCGGCTTCCGGCGAGGGGCTTGTTCACCCCTGCACTTACGCGCCACTCTTCCAACGCGACAGGGGGAGCCCCGAATTGTGTGGAAATGCGCAACGGCAACGTCGAGGTGTTGACGCCCATGCGGTAGGTGGAGCGATTGACCTTTCCGGGTTTTCTGGCTGGGGTCCAAACCACCGCCAGCGACCTCGACCACGCGTTGCCCCAAGACCCCGCGCCGTCCATCAGGTGTCCCAACGTGGCGTTGGCTTCCGACCAATCTTGGCCGTGCACGTCCACGAAGATGCCGAGTCGATTGCCTTTGGCGCCGTCGCGCTGAATGCCNCCTCCGACGGTCCATTTTTGAGGCACGGTGCCCGAGCGTTCCGACTGTTCGAAGCTCGAGGTGTCGATGCCGGTGGTCACGCCCCCCAAAGGCAGCGTGGATTGCACGAGGCGTTCGTAGTCNGTGTTGAGCGTCCTGGCCGGGCTGTAGGTGCCGCCAAACCGCATCACCCAACTGCCTTTGAACTGCTTGTTCTCGTCGTATTTCGCATGAAGCACTTGGAANCCTTGGGCTCCAAGAATCCATCCGGCCGCACGGTGGCGGAACGAGGTGACGGTNTGGACGTCCCNGAANGAGGGGTCTTCCAAGTCGAGGGTGGAGATCTGACGGGCGTCTCCAAACCAGTGGTCNACTTGCGCCCCCAGGTCCAACCCTCGGTGGCTCACCAACACGCTGTCTGCCCCTGCTNNGAACCAGGTCTTGCCGCGCCATCCGTGGCTGACTCCGNCGTGGGCACGGGCCACGCCGCCGGTGCCTTCGTAGCGTTCAAGCAAGTTGCCCACCAGGCTGTCCTCGGCCACGCGTTGGACAGAGAAGGCCTTGGAGGTCAACGGGGTCAATCCCAAACTCAAGGCGCTGTTGGAACGGGGCTTTTTCACCACCAGCCCCATGTTGCCTGGGCCGCCAGTCCAGGCATTCGAAGTGCGTTCACCCTCGCTCAATTGCATCCGTTGGCTGTGCGCCGACGCTTGAAACGTGGGGTTGGCCAATCCCGCAGCCGAAGCGGGTTGATCGGCGTGCAAAAACACGTTGTCGGGCGTCACGGAAACGAGACCGACCGTGCTTGCAAGTCCAGGGCTCAGCAGCCCCTGCTGTGTGCCCAACCCAAATCGGGCGTACGGGCTGAAGTCGGTCTCTTGGCCCCACATCCCGAGGGTCAGTCCCCACATGAAAACGCTTCCCAAGGCCCATCGGATCGAGGAAACAAACTGGAAGTCAGTGCGTGTCATGGAGGTGTTTGTGCAGTGCATGGTGGCCCTTGAGGGTCAAATTTGCGTCCGCGAATCTCGGGGAGACCGCACGGAGTTGCAAGTGCTGGGCGTCTCCGCCAGTCAGAATGATGCCAAGATTTGGGAACTCGTCCTTCAGACGCATCCAAGTCCCCGACAATTCGGCGTCCAAACTGTGAAAGGCGCCAGAGACCATGGCGTCCTTGGTGTTGGTGCCCAGCACGGGCGTGTTGCCCATGCTCGACACGGCATCTTCGATCCTCGGCAAGGCATGGGTGTGTTGGTGCATGGCTTGAAGTCGCATTCGAACGCCTGGGGCGATGGAGCCGCCCAAGTGACGCCCACCCACGACGAAGTCCACGGTCACACACGTGCCTGCATCGACCACCATCCATGCTTTGGATGGGTCTGCCCCTGGCACGCAGCCCATGGCGACAGCCCAGGCATTGGCGACGCGGTCCAACCCGAGCTTGCCAGGTTCCCTCACGTCGGTGTGGAGGGGGATGCCGTCGCCAGGGCGGAACACCCTGGTGGGACGAAAGGCCTCAATCCAAGGCCCCAAGTTTCCTGATCCAGTGACCACCACGTGGTCTCCAGCGGCAATGTCCTCCACCCATCCGCGTGCGGTGTCAGGCAGGGGTTCTGCCAGGGGGCACGCGTTCACGCTCAGCGGGTCGTCTTGCGGGGAGGCCTCTGGAGAGAACTTGGCCCATTTGGCGCGGGAGTTGCCCACTTCAAGGATCCAGGTGCTCATGGCCATTGCATGGTTTCCATCATGATGCGAACGTCCGCTTCGAGCCGCTGGAGCACAGGCGCCACACTGTCTGGGTTGGGCTTGTGGCTGAAGTAGAGCGAACCTCGCATGAAATGGTCGACGCTGTCGGTCACAAAGAATTGCAGGGGGGTGGCCACCGGCCCTTCCAATGCGTAGAGCATGCCGCTCTTGGAAGGAAGGTCCAAGGCTTGGCGTCGGATGCCCGTGGCGGCCACTTCATGGCCAAACACCAGCGACTGGGCGTCTTGCAACAGGGCGCCCAGGTCGGTGACAGGCACCTCGGTGCAATGCAGTTTGGCGTTGAACCTCGGGAAAGACAGGTTGAACCAGCAACCCTCTTCTTCCGGCAGATTCCTCAGCTCGACCTTGGCGTGGTTGGGGATGCGGAATTGGCTCCCGCAAGGGGTGGTGTACGGGGAAGTTGCCGTGTCGGGCAGGGCGATTCGAAGGTGTCCAAACGGCCGGGGCACCCCCGCATCTTCCGGCTTGATCCACCACAACCCCAGGGCCACCACGGCCACCATCGCCACAAGCCAAGGCCAAATTCTGGGACGGGACTTCACGATTCAGGATCTGAGGTGGGCTCGTTCGCGGGAGGGGACAACACCACCTTGATGCGGTGGATGCGACGGGCGTCGCGTGCGTCGACGTGAAGCACGGTGCCTGCGAACTCGATCGACTCGCCGCGCTTGAGCATTCGGCCGGCCTGTTCCAGCATGAATCCGCCAAGGGTGTCGCTTTCCCCTTTGGCCGCTTCCCACACTTCTTCGTCGAGTTGGAGGATGCGGTAGGCGTCAAGCAACGGGGTTTTGGCTTCCATCAAATAGGTGAACTCGTCCAGCACAGAATGGGTGATGTCTTCCTCGTCGAACTCGTCGGCGATTTCACCCACAATCTCCTCCAGGACATCTTCCAGCGTCACCAAGCCGCTGGTGCCGCCGTACTCGTCCACCACGACGGCCAGGTGGACCTTTTTCTCTTGGAACTCCCTCAAGAGGTCGTCGATTTTCTTGCTCTCAGGGATGTACATCGGGGCGCGGAGGACTTCGGTCCAGGCGACGGCGTCGTCCTGCAGGCGAGGCAACAAATCCTTCACGTGCAAGACCCCTTGGATTTGGTCGACGGAGCCTTCGTGGACCGGGATGCGGCTGAACCCGGAGGCGACGATGGTGGCCCGGACGTGTTCCCACGTGTCTTCCATGCTGAAGGACAGCATGTCCGTCCTNGGGGTCATGACTTGCTTGGCGTCNTTGGANCCGAAATTCACGATGCCCTCCAGAATGCGTTGCTCCTCTTCAGATCGCTCCGCGTTGTCCGTCAATTCCAAAGCCTGCTCAAGGTCTTCCACGCTGATGTCCGCCGCGGGGTTGGCGAGCTTGTTGTCCATCCAGCGGCCCATGCCCACGAGGGGTTTCCAAATGGGGCGGAGGACCTTTTGCGAAAGAAGGAGGGGAGCGGCCATGAGTTTGGCCAAATCCACCCCAAACGACGTGGCGTAGATCTTGGGAATGACCTCCCCAAACAGCACCAACAGGAACGTGACGCCCACCACGTGGATCAGCGTGCCCAGCCAAAGAGGCATGGCGTCGCTCGGAAACAGCTGCTCTGCCAAAACTGTGGCAATCAGCACGATGGATACGTTCACCAAGTTGTTGATGACCAGAATGGTGCCCAGCAGGTTTCGCGGTCCGTCCACGTTGTTGGGGGAACGCATCAGGGTCAAGACATTCTGGGCCCTGGGGCTGTCTTCTTGTTCAAGGTCGTGCAGTGCCTGAGGCGACAAATTGAAGAACGCCACTTCAGACCCGGACACAAGGGCGGACAACACGAGCAACACATGCACGGTCAACATCGACCATCCATGTTCAGCCCAGGCGCTCAGCCAATGTTCACTCTCCATTCAGCAGGTTTCGGTTCAGAAAGGCAGGTCGTCGGCGGTGCCGGGAGCTGCGCTCGGGCTTGCGGCCGCGGGTTGCGCAGGCTGAGCCGCGGCAGGCCGGGCGGCTGCAGGCTGGGCGGCTGCAGGTGCGGTGGCTTGCGGCGCGTTGTCTTCGCGTCCTGGGGCCCGTCCCAGCAACTGCATCACGTCGGCAACGACCTCTGTGGTGTACCGATTCTGGCCCTGC
>PBWG01000035.1 GCA_002729115.1 Crocinitomicaceae bacterium
CTGGCCGGTCCGCGTAAGCCACCTCCGCTTCCCCGCCTTGGTAGCCGTCGGCCCCTGCGTAAAGCGCCAGGAAATTGTAGGTGTTGTGCAAGGTCCCGAAGAACTTCCGCTGCACCTCCCCGATGCCCGCCACGTCAAACTTGAGGTTGTCCCAAGGCTGGGCGTTCGTGATCATGTACCACCGGGTGGCGTCNGGCCCNTNTTTGGNCANCGTCTCNAANGGNTCCACCGCNTTGCCNAGGCGCTTGGACATCTTNTGGCCNTTNTTGTCCAACACCAAGCCGTTGGANACNACNCGNTTGTAGGCCACNTGGTCAAACACCATGGTTGAAATCGCGTGCAAGGTGTAAAACCAACCGCGGGTTTGGTCGACGCCTTCGGCGATGAAGTCCGCAGGGTACGCCTGGGCNCCGTCCACCTTGTCCTTGTTCTCNAACGGGTAGTGCCATTGGGCGTAAGGCATGCTTCCGCTGTCGAACCAGACGTCGATGAGGTCCGCCTCGCGCTTCATGGGGCGGCCATCCTGGGCCACCAGCACCACCTCGTCCACCACATGCTTGTGGAGGTCGATGGCGTTGTAATTCTCGTCGGACATGTCGCCGACCGTGAAACCCTCGAACGGGTTGGAAGCCATGACGCCTGCGCGCACCGACTCGTCGCACGCCAACTTCAACTCCTCCACCGATCCAATGCAACGCTCTTCTGAGCCGTCTTCTGTCCGCCAAATGGGCAGCGGGATTCCCCAGAAACGCGACCGGCTGAGGTTCCAATCGTTCACGTTTTCCAGCCACTTGCCGAAGCGGCCGGTGCCGGTGCTCTCNGGCTTCCAGGTGATGGTGTTGTTCAACTCCTGCATCCTCGCCTTGGCCCCCGTGGCACGGATGAACCATGAATCCAGCGGGTAGTACAAAATGGGNTTGTCGGTGCGCCAGCAATGCGGGTAGCTGTGCTCGTACTTCTCCACCTTGAACGCTTGGCCGCGCTCCTTGAGCAGGATGGCGATTTCAACGTCGAGGGGTTTGGCGTCTTCTGGGGCGTCCGTGTCGAATTCCGCCTTGACATGGCGGCCGGCAAACGGCCCCACCCTGAACCGTCCTTGCAAGTCCACAAGCGGCACACCGTGCCCGTGCCCATCGTCGACCAACATGGCCGGNANGCCAGCATCCTTGGCCACCCGNGCGTCGTCCGCCCCAAATGTGGGGGCGGTGTGCACGATGCCCGTGCCGTCTTCCGTGGTGACGAAATCGCCGGGAATGACCTGGAACGCCGACTCCGGGTTGTCCATCGGTTGGGCCCAATCCAACAGCGCGTCGTAGCGCAAGCCCACCAAGTCGGCGCCTTGGATGACCGCCAACACCTCGTGGTCTGGGTCCTTCTTCCCGCCAAACTGCTTGCCCAAGAGGGCTTCGGCCAACACCACCAAGCCCTCCTCGTTGGTGTATCGGTTCGCCGTTTTCACCACGGCGTAAGCGATGGCCGGTCCGACCGTCAAGGCGGTGTTGGACGGCAACGTCCAAGGGGTCGTCGTCCACGCCAAAAAGTCAAGGTTCCAGCCCTTGTCTTCCAAGCCGCACTTCGCCAGCAAGTCGGCCTTCGAAGCCTCGGTCGCCCTGAATTGGGCGACGACTGTCGTGTCCTTGACGTCGCGGTACGTGCCCGGTTGATTCAATTCATGGGAACTCAACCCCGTCCCCGCCATGGGGCTGTAGGGCTGGATGGTGTAGCCCTTGTAGAGCAGCCCTTTCTTGTGCATTTGGGCCAACAACCACCACACCGACTCCATGTACTTGGTGTGGTAGGTCACGTACGGCGCCTNCATGTCCACCCAGTAGCCCATCTGACGGGTCAGCTCGTTCCACTCCGAGGTGTACCGCATCACCGTCTTGCGACAGGCGTCGTTGTACTCCTCCACCGTCAACTTGGTGCCAATGTCCTCTTTGGTGATGCCGAGCTCCTTCTCCACACCAAGCTCCACGGGGAGTCCATGCGTGTCCCACCCTGCCTTCCGCTCCACGCGGTGGCCTTTCAGGGTTTGGAAGCGGCAGAAAATGTCCTTGATGGCCCGGGCCATCACGTGGTGGATGCCGGGCTTGCCGTTGGCGCTGGGGGGACCCTCAAAGAACACGTAAGGCTTGTCGGCCGGACGCGACGTCACGCTCTGCTCAAANGTCTNTTCGTCGTCCCAAATGGCCAGCCACTCCTNGCNGAGTGCAGGCAAATTCAAAGGGCCACGTTCCGGAAATTTCAACGCCATCGGGGGTCNGTTGGAAGGTTCTCAAANGCGCCTCCCACGACTCGCCGCGGGCTGCGCCCGCGAAGATAAACCACGCCCGTTTGGCGCCTGGCCGAGAAACNATCAGACGCGGCTGAGTTTCACCATGTTGGTCATGCCGGCATCGGCAATCGGCATCGACGCCAAGTGAATCACAAAATCGCCATCTTTCACCTTGCCCTCTTTCAGCAGAAGCGCCTTGATGTCCGCGATGGTGTGGTCGGTGCTCACCATTTTCGTGTAAGGGATGGCGTACACNCCCCAAACGAGGCTCATTTGGCTCAGCACCTTGGGGTTGGCGGTGAACATGAAAATGGTGGCGGAGGGCCGTTGGCTGCTCACCTGAACGGCGGTGTACCCTGAAAAGGTCATGGTCACAATCGCCGCCGCATTCACCCGTCGAGCCAAACGGCACGCGTTGTAACAGATGCTGTCCGAGATGAAGCGTTCGTCGTCGGGGTGCAAAGGAGGGCGCTCGAAGCGGTCCACCGACCCCTTCGACTCGATGTTTTCAATGACGTGCCGCATGGCGCGAACGGCGTGCACCGGGTACTTTCCAACGCTGGTTTCGCCGCTGAGCATGACCGCATCTGCGCCGTCCAACACGGCGTTGGCCACGTCGTTGACCTCTGCCCTCGTGGGCGTGGCCGACTCGATCATGCTCTCCAGCATTTGGGTNGCCACNATGACAGGCTTGCCCTTGGCCATGCACTTGCGCACNATCTCTTTTTGCAACAANGGCACCTCCTGCATGGGCATTTCCACGCCCAAATCGCCCCGGGCCACCATCACGGCGTCNGTCGCTTCNAGGATNGCGTCGAAATCTTCAATGGCCTCGGGCTTCTCGATTTTGGCCACAATGCGGGCGTGCTTGCCGGCCGCGTTGATTTGATCCCGGAGTTCCTGGATGTCCGACGCTTGACGCACGAATGAGAGCCCAATCCAATCGACGTCCTTCGACAAGGCGAATTCAAGGTCGGCTTGGTCCTTNGGCGTGATGCAAGGCAAGGACACTTTNGTTTCAGGAAGGTTCAGCCCTTTGCGGGGGCGCAACGGTCCGCCGTGCACCACCTCGCACTTCACCTCGTCCTTGCCGTTGGTCTCTGTCACACGCAAGGCGAGCTTGCCGTCGTCCATGAGCACCCGTTCTCCAGGCTTCACATCGGCTGCGAAGGCCTCGTAATCCGTGTACACAACCCCGTCGCGTCCCATCTCCTTGCCCACACGAACCACCAAGGTCTCACCTTCCACCAAGGNCATTTCACCCCCTTCAATGTCGCCGACCCTCAACTTGGGGCCCTGCAAGTCGGCCAGCACGGAGGTGTACGTNCCGAGCTCTTCGTCCAATCGACGCACGGTGTCNATGGTGGCGCCGTNCACGTCGTGAGATCCATGAGAAAAGTTGATTCGGGCCACGTTCAGACCTTCGTGAATCAACGNCCTCAAGACATCTTCAGGGGACGAGGCAGGGCCGAGTGTGGCCACAATTTTGGTGCTCTTGGCGTGGGCTGCAGGTTGCGTCATAAGGTGGGCGCGTAAGGTGGGCGAGGGCGTTTCCTCTGCGAAATGCAAAAATGGGGGCAGTTCTGACTTCCGCAAGTTGTCCTGCGGTTAATTCTTCANTCNGNGGGTGTCAATCGAACACCGAGAGGGGTTCNATGGCGCCGGAGGCCTCCGGGTCCAACGCCATGGCGTACGAGACTTCTCGGAGTTGCCGGAGTTGGGCCAAGAATTCATGGGCGGCCAGCTCATGGTGGTTGAGCAAGACCAAATAATCCAGCCCAGACACCCCCTCCAAGAGCATGCCCTCCGCCAGGCGGTTCAACACCAAGGTCACCGCGACGCCGTCGGCTTCATTCACATACCTCATGGAAGGGTGGACGGTTTCGGTTTCGCGGCCATGGGTCGACACCACGTCCTGGTCGCAACNCATGGACCAACCAAACGCTTTGTTCATCGACCACGCCAAACGGTGGCATCCGAAGGTTGAACTCAGCCCAAACAACTCATAGTCCGGCTCGTATTCCCATTCCAGCGTATGAAGCATCGTCAATCCTTGGGGGCCGGTTTCCGGCGACGTCTCCGACGCTGCGGCTTGGGCTTGGGCTGTCCCTCGGAGGAGGCTTCCGCNCGCTTGGACGTTCCTTGGCGGCGGTCGAACACTTTTTTCCAAGCCCTTCGGGCGGCTTCCTGCTCGGCCAACTTCTTGCTGCGGCCTACCCCGATGCCAAGCATCTCCCCGTTTACTTTGGCGGCGATCTCATAACGCTCCTCTCCCCCGTTGCTGTCGTCGCGAATCACCTCAAACGTCAACTTCTTCTTGCGCTTCGACGCCCAATGGTGCAGTTTGCTCTTGAAGTCNCGCGTTTCGTTGACTTGGTCTTCCAGGCCGTGCCGCTTCAACATCGCCAGCAGCGCGTTCCGCGTTTTGTCGAAACCGTGGTCGAGGTAGACTGCGCCGATCAAGGCTTCCAGCGCGTTCCCCACCATGGTGTCGTGGATGTCCTCACGACGCATTTTGGCCTTGATGAGGTGGTGCAGGCCCATTTTCTTGCCCAGCAAATTGAGGTTCTTGCGGTTGACGATGCGGCTTTTCCGCTTGGTCAACTCGCCCTCCTGGGCCTCTGGAAAATTCCTGTAGAGGTAGTGGGCCATGGTCATGTCCAANACCACGTCTCCCAAAAACTCGAGGCGCTCGTTGCTCTTCAGGCCCGTCTTGTCCCCATCGAGCATGGAACTGTGCGTGCATGCTTCGTCGTAAGCACTGCGGTGACGTGCCCTGGCGCGCAAGCCAAATTCCCGACGCACAAGGGTCGTGATGTCTTTGTCCGGCCCCGACTGGGAGACCTGTCCCAACCGCTGCAGGACCGCACGNATCATGAAAGGGCTTTGAACACCACTGACGCGTTGTGGCCTCCGAAGCCAAACGTGTTGCTCAACGCCGCGCGCACCTCGCGCTTCTCGGCTTGATTCAGGGTGAAGTTCAGCTTGCCGTCGAGGTTTTCGTCCTCGTGCGCGTGGTTGATGGTGGGTGGCACCACCTGGTCCACGATGGACATGATGCACGCCATGGCTTCCACGGCACCCGCCGCGCCAAGCAAATGGCCTGTCATGCTCTTGGTGGAGCTGATGTTCAACTTGTACGCGTCGTCGCCAAACACCTGTTGGATGGCCTTGACCTCGGCCACATCTCCCAATGGGGTGGACGTGCCGTGCACGTTGACGTAGTCGATGTCTGCGGGCGACAATCCAGCGTCGTCCAAGGCATTTTTCATCACGTTGCGCGCCCCGAAGCCCTCAGGGTGTGGCGCTGTGATGTGGTGGGCGTCTGCGGTCATGCCGCCACCGACCATTTCGCAGTAAATCTTGGCCCCGCGGGCACGGGCGTGCTCGAGGTCTTCNAAGATGATGCCNCCACCGCCTTCACCAAGGACAAANCCGTCGCGTGTGGCGTCGAAGGGACGCGANGCACGTGCNGGGTCGTCGTTGCGTGTGGACANGGCTTTCAATGCGTTGAATCCGCCAATGCCGCCTTCGGTCACTGCAGCTTCGGATCCGCCCGTCACCACCACATCGGCTTTGCCGAGGCGGATGGTGTTGAATGCGTCAATCAGCGCGTGGGTGGAACTCGCNCACGCCGACACNGTGGCGTAGTTGGGNCCNCNNAGGTTGTTNCGNATGCTGATGTGNCCCGGCGCGATGTCNGTGATCATCATCGGNATGAAGAANGGCGANAANCGGGGNGTGCCGTCNCCNGTGTAGAAGTTCNNGGCTTCGNTCATGAAGGTTTGGAACCCNCCAATNCCAGAACCCCAAATGACCCCTGCCCGGTCAGGGTCGAGGTTGCCGCCTTCTTCTGCAGAGAGCCCGGCGTCTTTCAACGCCATCTCCGCAGTGACCACGGCGTATTGCGTGAACAAGTCCATCTTCCGTGAATCCTTGCGGTGGATCCACTCAGAGGGGTCAAAATCCTTGACCTCACACGCAAATTGTGTTTTGAAATTCGTCGCGTCGAATCGCGTGATCGGCGCGGCGCCGCTCTGCCCTTGGACCAAGTTGGTCCAAAACGACTGAACGTCATTGCCGAGGGGCGTCAAGGCCCCCAAACCCGTGACTGCGACGCGACGAAGTTCCAAAATTGAAATGGTTGAGCTGAGTCCGAAAGGTGGACTTAGCCGACGTTCTTGGAGATGTAATCGACCGCCTGTCCCACGGTGCTGATCTTCTCAGCTTGGTCGTCTGGGATGGCGATGTTGAATTCCTTCTCGAACTCCATGATCAATTCCACGGTGTCCAAAGAGTCCGCGCCCAAATCGTTGGTGAATGACGCCTCAGAGGAAACTTCGCCTGCATCGACGCCCAACTTGTCCACGATGATCGCGGTGACTTTTTCTTGAATATCAGACATGATAAAAGATTGTGCTGTTTGAATTCGGGCGCAAATTAACGGCGCCTTTCAAGGCCTTCGCAAGCCTATGTGAAACTTTTGAACGAATTCGCAGGGATAACCGTCACCCGTGGTGTTCCACGAGGATGTCCGCCCTGGCTTTGCGCGACAACACCGGCACCTCCACCCCGTCCGCGGGGAACCCAATGGGGATGTTCAAAAACGCCCGCTCGTTGTCCGGTCGGCCCAAGGCCTCCGCCAAAAAGCCCATCGGCGAGGGTGTGTGGGTCAAGGCGACCAGTCCGATGCGGTGAAGGGCCGTCAACAACATGCCCACGGCGATGCCCACGCTCTCGTTCACGTAATAGTTGGGCTTCTTGCCGGTGCTGTCCGCCGTGTCGTGAACCTGTTTGAACACCACGATCAAGGCCGGCGCGTCTTCGATGAAGGGTTTGATGTGGTCGGTGCCGAAGGGCTTGAGGTCCTCCAACCACACCTCGCTCATGCGGCCGTGGTAATTCTTGAACTCTTCTTCCTCTGCAGCCTTTCGAATCTCTTTTCTGAGCGCCGGATCGGTGACCAAACAAAACGTCCAGGGCTGCTTGTGCGCCCCCGAGGGCGCCGTGCTCGCCGTGTCGATGCAGTTGCGCACCGCCTCCAAGGGAATGGGGTCCGGGGAAAACACCCGCACGCTTCGGCGCGTGTTCATCTCGTCAAAGAACGCCCGGCTTTGGGCGACCATCTCCTCGTCGCTCAGCCTCGGCAACTGGTAAGGTTCAAACTGCTCGCTCATGGCTGTGACGTGGGGTTGGACCGAACTTTCTTCATGAGTTTGGAGGCGAAGATGAAGTCTTCAAGCTCGGGGTGTTCCGCGTGGAGCAAGTCGTCTGAAGGGCCGTGCCAGGCAATTTGGCCTTGGTGCACGAAGTGGATGAAGTCCGACGCCTCCATGACGCTGTTCATGTCGTGGGACACGACCACGGTGGTCATGTTGAATTCCGCGGTCAAGTCCCCGATGAGGTTGTCGATGACNATGCTCGTTTGCGGGTCCAACCCGGAGTTGGGTTCGTCGCAAAACAAGTACTTCGGGTTCATGGCGATGGCGCGAGCGATGCCGACGCGTTTCTGCATGCCCCCGCTCAATTCGGAAGGGTACTTGGCCGCCGCTTGGGGGAGCTCCACACGTTCGAGGCAGAACGCCGCCCGGTCCCGCATCTCGGCTTCGCTGAGGTCCGCAAACATGCGCAGCGGAAACATGACGTTCTCTTCCACNGTCATGCTGTCGAAGAGGGCGCTGCCCTGAAAGAGCATGCCGATTTCCTGGCGCACGGCCTTCCGNCCCACGCGGTCCATGGCCGTGAAATCACGCCCATCGTAGGACACGTGCCCTTGGTCTGGCTCGAGCAAGCCCACAGTGCACTTCGTCATCACGCTTTTTCCGGACCCGCTTCGGCCGATGATGAAATTGACCTTGCCGGGATGGAACGTGGCGGAGATGTCGTGGAGGACCCGTTGGTCTCCAAAAGATTTGGACAAGCGGTGGATTTCAATCATGTCGCCAGAATCAGCCCAACAGCATTTGGGTCAACAACAAATTGGCGATCATCACAATCACCACCGCGTACACCACNGCCTTGGTGCTGCTCCGGCCCACCTCCAGGGCACCGCCCGAGGTGTGGTACCCGTGGTAAGCACTCACCGAGCTGATGATCAACGCAAAGACGCAGGTCTTCAACAGGGCGTACGTGACGTCGAAGGCGTTGAAGTCGATGCGCATGCCGTATTCGAAGTCGGCCATGGAACTCAGCCCGGCCGACACGGCCACCCACGCTCCAGCGCCGATGCCCAGGCCCATGCTTAGGATGACGAGGAAGGGAATGCAAATGAGTGCGGCCAACATCTTGGGCAACACGAGGTGTCCCGCGCTGTTGACCCCCATGATTTCCAACGCATCGATTTGCTCGGTGACACGCATCGTGCCCAGCTGGGACGCGATGTTGGAGCCCACTTTGCCCGCCAAAATCACAGGAATCAACGTCGGGCTGAACTCCAGGATCATGGTCTGACGCACCGTGAAGCCGATGGTGTACACCGGAATCCAGCCGCCGATTTGGTGGGCCGTTTGGATACAGATGACGGCGCCCATGAACACGCTGAGCAAGGCCACAATCCCCAAACTTTGGAGTCCAATGGCCGCCATCTCCTCCGCCAGCAGACGCCGGAACACGGACGCCTTTTCGGGGCGCCTCAGCACGCTCCGCAGGAACGACGCGTAACGCCCGATGTGGAAGAAGAGACCCATGCCCCGAAGGTAAGAGTTAACTTCGCGGCCATGAACCTGAACCCCTTTCGAGTTCTCTCGGCCGCTTTGCTCCTCGTGGGTTTGACCTGCANGGGATGCACCACGACCAAAGCGACGANAGGCAAGTGCCCCACCTGNCCGGAGTGGTNTGTGCCTGCCCAACCCCATCATTGANCCCCATGGCTCACATTCCCAACACCTTCGCCGTCATCATGGCTGGAGGCATCGGCTCTCGTTTTTGGCCGATGTCGCGCACGGAAGAACCCAAGCAGTTCTTGGACATCCTGGGCACAGGGCGGTCGCTCATCCGCATGACCTTCGACCGGTTGGAGAAGCTNGTGCCGGCCGACCACATTTTGGTGGTGACCAACGCCCGCTACAAAGACCAAGTGGNCCAACACTTGCCGCGGTTGCCCGAGGANAACATCCTNTGCGAGCCGTTCATGCGCAACACGGCCCCNTGCATTGCCTACGCCAANGCNGTNGTGGCGGCGCGNGACCCNGANGCNGCCATGGTGGTGGCNCCNTCCGACCATNTGATCTTGGACGAGNCNGGGTTCCTCGACGTGTGCANCACAGCCTTGGAAACCACGCGCAACACCGACAGCCTGGTCACCTTGGGCATCCAACCCACCCGCCCCGACACAGGTTACGGCTACATCCAACACGAGGAGCCACATGACACGGAACGCGCCGAGGTGCGTCCTGTGAAAACGTTCACGGAAAAACCCGACTTGGNNACCGCNCAANCNTTNTTGGNNTCNGGGGATTTTTGCTGGAACAGTGGGATTTTTGTGTGGTCCTTGAGCAACATCCAAGCTGCGTTTGAG
>PBWG01000036.1 GCA_002729115.1 Crocinitomicaceae bacterium
AGGGGCGCCACGAGCATCATGCGCTCTGCGCCGCATGTGAGAATGTGGTCAACGACATCCGTCACCCGGTCTTTCCGCACCACCTCGCCGGAGATGGGGGACTTGGTGACCCCGATGCGCGCGAAGAGCATGCGCAAGTGGTCCATGATCTCGGTGCGTGTGGCGACGGTGGAACGAGGGCCGCCCGAGGCGCTGCGCTGTTCGATGGCCACCGCAGGGGAGAGCCCGTCGATGCGGTCAACATCGGGTTTGTCCAAGCGGCCCAAGAATTGACGGGCGTAACTGCTCAGGCTTTCCACGTAGCGGCGCTGGCCCTCCGCGTAGAGGGTGTCGAACGCCAAGCTGCTTTTTCCCGACCCGCTCAAGCCTGTCACCACCGTGAGTTTCTCCTTGGGAATGCTCACGTCGACGTCCTTCAAGTTGTGGACTTTCGCCCCGTGGATGTCAATTTTCATTGCAGTTTTTAACAGCGTGAAGGTACCTGAGGTTTGGCGTCCATGAGGAAAAGAGCTACTTTAGTGGGAGTTGGATTTCAAACAGACGCGCATCGACACATTCTACCCTTGTTCCATTTCATGAAGCCTTGAGCCGGGAGAGTCCCGGAAGAGAGGCGTGAAGTAAACAGAGGTGTCATGCGAGCTTCTTTGTCCGACCGCGACTTGATTCGTGCCTACCGTGAAGGCGACGAACGCGCATTCGAAACGTTGTTGAACCGTTACCAGTCTGGGGTCTTCTCCAAGATTGTCTTTGTGGTCCGCGACCACGAGGTGGCGAACGACCTGTTCCAGGACACGTGGATCAAGGTGGTCAAGGTGCTCAAGTCGGGCAAGTACGTGGAGGAGGGGAAATTTGGCCCCTGGGTGATGCGGATCGCCCACAACGCGGCGATCGACCACTTCCGGCGCAATCGGAAGAAGCGAATGGTGCGCCCGACCGACGAGTTTGACATTTTCGACACGCTCGCCCACGACGCGCCCAACGCCATGGACAACATGGTGCAGGAGGAGGTGCTTGCGGAATTGCGTCAGTTGATCCCTGCGCTTCCTGAAGAGCAGCGCGCGGTGGTCAAGATGCGCCTGGAGCAGCAATGCAGTTTCAAGGAGATCGCGGAAGAGACGGGGGTGAGCATCAACACGGCCTTGGGCCGGATGCGCTATGCCTTGATCAACCTCAGGCGCATGGTCGACGAGCAGCAGCTCGTGCTGACCACCGGCTGACTCGCGACAGGCCCAAGATGAAAAAACGAGAGGCGGACACAATAGGGTCCGCCTCTTGTCGTTTCAGGGGGGAATAACACACCTCCACTGCATGGATTCATTCGACCCTCTGACGTTTTCTTGCCCCGATTTCACCACCGTTGAACTGCTCCCCAAGCCTTCCACGGTCCAAGCCATCCTGGCCTTTTCCGAAGCCACCGCACACGTCCCCACCCGGCTGGGCGACGGTTGGGTGAATCAGAATTGAGTTTTCATCACATTGCTTCAACCCAAGTGGGGTTGGAAGCCATCTCCTCGCGCAATCGGGCGTCGAGGGTGGACGACGGCGCCACAGGGTGGAGCCCAAACGACAACGCCTCCAACCGTTCCTGGCCCTCAGGGGAGGAGAGGTCGCCTTGGAGGTCGTCGGCTTCCACGAACCCGTAGCCCACCACATGTCCCTCACGCACGGCGATGAATCCGCGCTCGTCGGGCGTGCGGCCGCGCTCGCAAAACCAACCTGAGGGCGCTTGCTTCCAGGCTTGCATGGCCTCCGTGAAACGGGTTTCATGCTCCTCAACACTTACGGTTTCTTCAGGGACCAGCGCGCCCAATCCGAGCAGGTCAAACCGCAGGCCGTGGTCTTGCACTTGCTTGTGAAGCCACTTTCTGGCTGAGGCCTCGCTGTGGAAGGTGCGAAGGGCGCCGCGTGTGCCTTGTTGGGCGCGCACGGCCAGGCGGTTGTGGCCTTGGCGGTCGACGTAATGCACGATGGAGCGGTAAGCGCGCGGTTGTTTCTGAGCTCGGTTGAGGGGTGGCCAGTGGGCCCGAATGCGGACGTCTTCCATGACGGCGGCCATCCATTCGCTTCCGGCGAGTTCATGCTTCAGGCTGCGCATGTCGCGCATCAGGATTTGGCGTTTGGAAGACGCGGTGGTGCCAGAGAAATGGCTGCGCACCCGCTTTTGGATGTGGATGCTCATGCCGATGTACAGGGGCTTGCCTGCGGCGTCCATGAACCAATAGACCCCGGGTTCGTCGGGGAGCACGTCGAATTCCTTGGCGGGCACGTGCTGGGGCATCCATTGCTCGCGGGTTCCGCGCTTCAAGGCGTCGGCCACGGCGAGTTGGCCGCGTTCCGAGGCCATGATCTTGTGAAAGAGCACGGTCGTCGCCTCGGCGTCCCCGAGCGCTCGGTGTCGGTCGGTGTGGGGGATGTCCATGGCGTCGCATAGCGCCCCAAGTCCGTAACGTGGGAGGCCAGGGAACGCCTTTCTGGACAGCCGAACGGTGCACAGCTTGGGCCGTCGGAACGAGATGTCCATGGCTTCGAAGTGCCCGCGCAGGAACGCGTAGTCGAACCCGACGTTGTGCGCCACGAACACGCAATCCTCCAGCTTGCCCATGAGTTCCTCGGCGACTTCGTCGAAGCCTGGCGCGTCTTCCACCATGTCGTCGGTGATGCTGGTCAGGGCAGAGATGCGGGGCGGAATGGGCTCGAAGGGGTTGATCAGGGAACTCCATGTGTCCACCACCTGTTGCCCGTCGCTCACCACGACCGCGACCTCGGTGATGCCCCGCGATTTGCGGGTTCCTCCGGTGGTCTCGATGTCGACAATGGCGTACTTCACTCTGCGAAGATGCGGCTAAGTTTGCGCCATGAACAAGGTTTGGTTTTGGGGCTTGGCGTTGGGGGCCATGGTGGGATGCGGTGGCGGACCCGAGGCGCCAGAGACTCCCGTGCAGGAACCCGCCGCGCCGACGGAAAAGACCGCCGCAGAGGTGGCTGTCGATGAGCGTGTGAGGCGGCTCGTGGCGTCGGAATTCCCCACCCTGACCAACGAGAATGCCGCGGACTTTTTGACGGAGTGGGGAAGCACGGTGGAAGAAGACCTCGTTGTGATGGACACCAAGCACGGCCGAATTTTCGTCGAGCTGTTCAAGGACGTCCCCGTCCACAGGGCCAACTTCCTGTACAAAGTGCACCGGCGCTACTTCGACCCGGCGGAATTCACGCGCGTCGTCCCAGACTTTGTAGTGCAAGGCGGCAACAGCGAGGAGGAGCGGCCGCAGCAGCTGAGGTTCTTGATCGGCCAGCACACGTTGCCGGCGGAATTTGACCCCGAGCACATCCACACCCGAGGCGCCTTGGCCATGTCCCGCAGCTACAACGACAACCCGGACAAGCGCTCCTCAGGCTACGATTTCTACATCGTCACCGGCCGAAAGATTGGCCCGCAGGAATTGGGCAAGGTACAGCGCGACCGCGGCGTGAATTACACGGCGGCCCAGGCCCAGGCGTACGCCAAGGAGGGCGGGGCGCCGCACTTGGACGGCGAGCACACGGTGTTTGGCCGTGTTGTGGAAGGCATGGAGGTCGTCGACAAGTTGGCTGCCACCCCCAGGGACGACAGCGATTGGCCGCTGACCAGGCTGGAGGTTCGCATGGATTGGGCTGACGATTCTTTCCGAAATTGAACCCATGATGAGACAGGCGACGATCGGGATGCGTCAGGCCGTGTTGGCTTTGATGACCTTGGGGTGGGCAGTGACTGCCCAAGCCCAAATGACCGTGTACAGCGACGAGGAGGACTACACCTACGAGTCGCGGGAAGGGTTGGAGTTTGGGCTCAACATTGGGGTGTACCGGGGCTATCCGCTGGCGGCGTACTTCTACGACGGCTCAGGATTGAACGAGCTTGGGTTGACCAACGTGAACGCCCAGGTTTGGAGCATCGACGATCGCCTGCGCCAACTTCAATCTCAGCAGCAGAGCCACCCCGTCTCGGGCATCTTGAACGAATTTCCCAATTGGCAACTCGAGAGCTTGCCGCTCATGCAGTACCGGCCGGCGATGTTCTTTGGGCTGAAGACGGCGAAATTCTGGAACCCAGAAACGGCCTTGGTCCTCCACGTCGACGCCATCCAAATGACGGCCGAGGGCGCATGGACGCTGAGCACGGGCCTGCTTCCCGATCAGGGTCAGGGCAGCCTGGACATCCGGACGTACCCCATTTTGGGCAAGGAGCAGCGGTTGAATGTGGCCCTGGGTTACCGCACGTCGGTGTACCTGGCCGAGGGCGCGTCTTGGGGACTCGAGCTGGGCGGCATGGCAAATGCGGTGTCGATCGAGGAGAACTACGTGGTGTTGACGCCGACGGTGGGCAACAGCCGCTACGAAGTGGATCTGCTGACGTCGGTGAATGTGGGGAGTGGCCAACTCACGGCGGCGAACAATTTGCTCACGCAATGGGGCATGGGTTTTTACGGAAGCGCGGGCATCGATTTGGACTTTGAGGAAGGCGGGCACATCGAGCTGAATGCCCGTGTCAGCCGGGACAACTTGATGCTGGGACTGAACGAAACCCGGGGGTGGAACATCGCGGTGTTCTTGACCTGGATGATGCCTTCAGAGTTCGGCAACTTTGCCAGGGCGTCGTTCTGAGGACAAGATTCCATTCCGACGCTTCGAAGCAGGCCGGGGACGTTTTAAATTGTCCCCATGCAGACCCCTTTTTTCTCCCGCGTCGCGGTGGCGTTGTGCGCCGTGACCTTCTCGGGCTCGCCCCTCGCCCAGTCTGAGGATGCCCCGGTGTACCAATTCAAGACGTTGGCGGATTTGACCGCCACAGAGGTGAAAGACCAGTGCCAAACCGGCACATGCTGGAGCTTCTCCACCACGAGCTTCCTTGAATCTGAGGTGGCCCGCATCTCCGGAAAGGTCATCGACCTCAGCGAGATGGCGTCGGTCCGCCACACCTACCCTTTGAAAGCGGAGATGTACCTCCGCCACCACGGGTTGCATCAGTTTGGGCCCGGCAGCCTCTGCCACGACGTGCTCAACGCGGTCCGCAATTACGGAATGGTGCCTGAGGCCGAGTACACCGGGTTGGACGAGGGCGAGACGGAATTCAACCACGGCGAATTGGACGCGGTGTTGGCCGCGGCCGTGAAGGCCATGAGCGAGCAGCGCGTGCTGTCCGACGATTGGAGGGACGCCGTGGACGGCATTTGCGANGCCTACCTCGGCGAGCTGCCCCGCTCGTTCATCTTCGAAAACAAGCGCTACACCCCNGCGTCGTTCCGCGACATGTTGGGCATCAATGCGAACGACTACGTGTCGATCACGAGCTTTTCCCACCATCCCTTNGGGGCGAGCTTCGCCCTTGANGTGCCGGACAACTTCTCCCGTGGAGAGTACCTCAACGTGGCGTTGGACGAATTGCGNCGGATGGTGCGNGGGGCGCTGGAGCAGGGCTACACCGTCGCGTGGGANGCGGACGTGAGCGAGAAGGGATTNAGCTTCCGCAANGGCATGGCGNTGNTGCCTGTGGAAGAAGACAAGTCCAAGCTTTGGAAGGAGGTCGTCCGCGAGCAGAAGGTCACCCAGCGCACGCGCCAAATCGGGTTTGAGAACCACACCACCACCGACGACCACCTCATGCACATTGTGGGACTCGCCCAAGACCAAAACGGGGAAGAGTACTTCGTCATCAAGAACAGCTGGGGCCAAGACAACCTCTACGGTGGACGTCAATACATCAGCATGGCGTACTTCGACGCCAAGACCATTGCCGTGACCATGCACCAAGGTGCACTCAAGTCCAAGAAGCGGAAATGACCCCGTTCGATATTCCATCCAAAGACGTCCAGCGCAGCTGGCGCGCCGACTTGTTCACCCACCTCGATGGGTTGGCCTTGTGCGGCGTGGTGCCCGTGTTGGCCGANGGTGGGATGTTGGATGAAGTCCTCTCTGTGGGCGGGGATGTCGACGATTTGGCGGCGGTGTTTGGGGCCAATGCAGGNTACCTCAACGTGGGCCTTCGCATGTTGTGCTCCCAAGGCATCCTCCANGNTCACCGNGGCGACGACAAAGTGAATTACATGCCNCGNCCNTCGGCGGACGTGNGNGATTGGGTGGGCCAAAAGGACCTATACACCCGTGGCCGGGCGTGGATGGAGCATGCCGTGGGCATGTGGAACGACCCCGAGACCCCGTTGTTTCGAGAAGCGCAGGACGCCCTCGGCCAACTGAGAGATGCCGTGGTCTCGTTGCAGGACCAAGACGCGCCTTGGGTACGCCGCGTCAGAACCCACCTGGAAGGCGCCTTGGTCGCACCCTGGCTCGTGGCGCTTGGCACCTTGCATGGGACAGAGCCGTTGACGCATTGGGAAGATGTGGACGCCGCTGTGGCGCAACTGCACCCCTCCAAGCAAAAGGCTTGGCGCGAAGTCCTGGCCGCCTTGAAATGGGACCGCTCGTTACGCGGGGGATTCTTCCTGCGCAGGGCCTCAGCGTACGGGGTGACCACCTCGTACACCCAAACCTTCCTGTGGGCCAAGGAACTCTTGCTTGGCGAAGGCAACCATTTGTGGCGCACAGAACCCGGCGAGGCGGAAATCCACGTGGACCGCACCTTAAATGTGTGGGGGTCCGGCGGTGCGCACAAGGCGTATTTCACCCATTTGGACAACGTCGTGAAGGAGGTGTTCAACAAGCCGTTGGACCAGCAGCCGTTGGGCTTGTGCGACATGGGGTGTGGCAACGGGGCGCTGTTGTTGCATTTGCGGGATGTGATTGCGACCGAGACGCTGCGCGGCAAGCATTTGGACGAGCATCCCTTGATGCTGGTGGGGGCCGATTTCAACCAAGAAGCCCTCGTGGCCACGGCAGACCACTTCATGCAAAAGGGGGTGAAGGGGCATTTCATTTGGGGCGACATCGGTGACCCCGACCAACTTGCGATCGACCTTTATGAGAAGCACGACATTCGCTTGTCGGAGCTCATGAGTGTACGCTCCTTCCTGGACCACAACCGCGTCTACAACGAGCCCGTCATGGAACGTCCCGACCATCCTGCTTCGACGGGGGCCTACGCCTTCCGAGGCAAGCGGCTCAGGTTGCGCAACGTGGAGCAGAGCTTGAAGGAGCACTTGATGAAGTGGTCTCCNTACGTGGCAGAGCATGGGCTGCTCGTCATNGAGTTGCACACGGTGGCGCCTGAAGACGCCGAGCAATTGCAGGGCAAACTCCCAGCCACCGCCTACGACGCGACCCATGGATTCAGCGATCAATACATCCTTGAAATCCCTGTCTACGACGCCATGGCCGAAGAGGCTGGGTTGCGTTCAGAAGAGGCCGTGGGGAGGAATTTCCCGTCGAAGGGTGCAGCGACTGTCAGCCTGCGCTACTTCCGGGCTTGACCGCCAACCGCATTTTCTTCAAGCGGGGCTTGGTCAACAAAAAAGCCTGCCTATCTTTGCCCCCCGATTGGCCGCGAGGTCAAAAAGGAAGGGCCCTGTAGCTCAACTGGATAGAGCATCGCACTACGGATGCGAAGGTTTGGGGTTCGAATCCCTACAGGGTCACGAAAGAAGCCTGGTTGCTCAAGCAACCGGGCTTTTTTGTGCCCAGCACGTCAATCGAGCAATCCTTCCAGCAGCGGGTCGAGTTGGCTTTGGACGTGGGCCATGCCTTCGCACGACAAATGGTGGAAATCGAAGAAGGCGGAGTTGGGCAAGGTGTCCCAACCCATGTGCAGGTAATGGACATGAGGGGCTTCAGCCGCCGTGTTCATCAGGTCGAGGTACGCCTCCAGCGAGGCCTGGTTCGCCAGCTCCAGGTAGCTCGGGTGCAGCGGGTTTTCCAAAATGACCAATTGCCACCCCGCGTCTTCCACCAGATCCAAGATGGCCGAGAAGGCCCACGTGGACAAGTGGGCGTCTTGGAACCAGTCGTTGTGCTTCACCCGGTCGGACAAGGGGGCGGCGTAGTCGTCCGCCAAATTTCCGTCGCGGCACACCCAGCCCATCATGTGACGGACAGACTCCAATTGCGCGCTGTGCAGCAAGAGTTGCCATTTCAAACGCCAAGGCCACTCCGCCCTGAGGAAGTCCTCCAACCCAAGCAGCGGTCCGGCCTTGCCGAGGACCGATTGGTGCCAGCCGTCTGGTTGGATGGCGCCGGACATTCGGTCTTCCGCCAAAGGACCAAACTTCATGGGCCACAGGGTGAGCACCACCACCTCCACTTGGCTTTCGGGGCCCTGGGCCTCGGCGAGTGCGCGCATGCGGAGCCACGTGCTGACCAAGTCTTGGGCTTGGCGGTTGAACCGGCGCACCCCGCGCAGCGGCACGTCGTTGCCGTGGCTGTCCCCAAAGACGACGACACGTGAGTCGTGGGCGGCTTGAAATTCACGCTGTGTGAATCCCTGCATGGCACTTTGGAGCAGGAGGAAGCCGAGGGCCACCAAGGCCACCGTGCACAACGGGCGAAGGATCAACGCACGCATCAGAAGGCGAAGTAGATGAATTATTGCGCCGCATGACGCGTCCCAAACACCAGGGCCAGCAGGAGCATCAAGGCTTCCAACCAAGTCCCGCGCCACACCCCGCGCCACATCCAGCGCACGCCTTTCCTGAATTGAACCCACTCGGCAACCAAGAACCCGGCGAGTGCCAAGTGGAAGACGAGCTGTTCACGGAGGACCCAGCCGAAGGGCATGCCTTTGGGGGCTTGCTCCCAAAATTTCATCGTGGAGGACCAAGAAGGATGGTCGCCGCTGGAAGTCCAACCGGAGGCCATGCGGGACAGCACGTCGCAGGCGTGGTCGAAGTTGTTGGCGCGAAAAAAGACCCAAGCCAAGCACACCATTGTGAACGTCCACAGCGTGGACGGCAACTGGCTCCAATGCCAGTCGCGCTCTGGCTGCCGGTTGCGCCCCAAGAGGAACAGCGGCACGAAGCATGCCGCGTGGATGCCACCCCAGGTGACGAATTTCCAGTCGGCGCCGTGCCACAGGCCGCTGACCAAGAACACCACGACGACATTGAGCAAGGAACGTCCACGGCCCATGCGCGACCCGCCCAGGGGGATGTACAGGTAATCGCGGAACCAGGTGTTGAGGGACACGTGCCAGCGCCTCCAGAACTCGCCCAGGTCGCGGGAGAAGTAGGGAAACCTGAAGTTGGATCGCAAACGGATGCCGAAGAGCCGCGCCGTGCCGATGGCGATGTCGGAGTACCCGCTGAAGTCGCCGTAGATCTGGAGCGCGAAGGCCACCACCCCGAGCACCATGACAGGCCCAGCGACGGCGTCGTTCCCGAAGGCGGCGTTCGCGTACATCGCCGCGGAATCGGCGATGACCACCTTCTTGAACACGCCCCAACAGATCAGACGCCACCCCACCCGGACCGAGATGGCGTTCAGCTTGCGCTCCTGCAGCATTTGGGGCAGAAGCCGTGTGGCGCGCTCGATGGGGCCGGCCACGAGCTGCGGAAAGAACGACACGTACGTGGCAAACGCCACGAAATCGCGGCACGGAGGAATTTGCTTTCGGTACACGTCGACCGAGTAGCTCAACGTTTGGAATGTGTAGAAGCTGATGCCCACCGGCAAGATGATCTTCCAGGTCATCGGGTCCATTGTCACGCCCACGGCCGCCCAGCTCGAGACCCATTGGTCCACGAGGAACCCAGCGTACTTGAACCAAACAAGCATGCCCAAGTTGAACGCCAAGGACACGGCCAGCCAAGCGCGTTGCCTTGCCTTGGTGGCGGCTTCGCTCAGCCGAATGGCGACGAAGTAGTCCACCACGATGGACGCCCCGATGAGGGACAAGAACCGGGCGTCCCACCACCCGTAGAAAACGGCACTGGCGGCCAACAACAGGAGGTTTTGAAGCTTCCACCTGCGCCCGAGGGCCCAGTGCAAAAGCAGCACCGTCGGCAAGAAAATCCAGAATGCGGTTGAGATGAAATGCACGGCGCCGCAAGGTTCAAAACAACGCGGGGAAACCCAACGCCGTCGCGTGCGATTTTCAGCGATTTGTCCTCCGAGTTGGCGGAGGCTGTCGGACCTTGCGCATGCCCAATGAGTGGGCGTCGTGGCAAGTCTGAAAAATGCGACTTGTGATGAACAGCAAGCCATCCATGTTGTTTTGAATGCATCTTATGCCTAAACGATCCCAGCCATGAAAAACATCCTTCGCGTTTTTGCCGTCATGATTGCCATGTTGGTGTCCCTCGTGTTGATCACGGTGAAGACCATCGCCCCGGACTACGGGTTTGACCTCGCCGTGGATGGTGTGGAGTCGGAGGTTGAGGTGTTGTTCGACGACATTGGGGTGCCGCACATCTACGCCCAGTCGGAGACGGACGCCATGCATGCCTTGGGCTACGTGCACGCCATGGAGCGGTTGTGGCAAATGGATTTGTTGCGCCGCGCCGGGGCAGGGGAGTTGTCTGCNCTGCTTGGGCCNGACATGGTGGAGAACGACAAATACCTGCGGACGCTGGGCATGCGTGAAGCGGCCACNCGCACCGTGGANCAAATGGACGCCCAAGCCAACCCGCACATCCTGGACGCNATGACCGCCTACCTCGACGGCATCAACACCTTCATCGAGAAAGGCGAGTTGCCGCTGGAATACCGGTTGATCAACGCGAAGCCTGAGTCCTTTGACGTGCACGACATGTACTGCGCGACGGGCTTCATGGCGTACTCCTTCGCCATTCATCTGAAGACCGAGCCGATCTTGGACTGGATGCACCACCAACTGGATTCTTCGTTGGTGGCGGACTTGGCTTGGGGCCAAACGGGATTTCAGCACATCCCCAGCGACGTGGGTGCCAAGGACATTTCTGGGCTGGCCTCGGCCGTGCATGGGTTGGACGAGGTCCGTCCCGTGCCGCAGTGGCTGGGTAGCAACGCTTGGGTGCTGAGCCGCGAGCGCACGGCGTCGGGTGAGGTGCTGTTCTGCAACGACGCGCACATGGCCTACGCGTCCCCCTCGGTGTGGTACGAAGCCCACGTCGTGACCCCTGACTTCGAATACTACGGCAACCACATTGGTGGCATTCCTTTTCCAGTCATCGGGCACTCCCGCGACCATGCCTGGGGCACCACGATGTTCGTGAACGACGAAATCGATTTCTATCGGGAGACCTTGGAAGGCGACAATTATCTGCACGACGGAGAGTGGCTCCCCTTGGATTTGCGGTTCGAAACCATCGAGGTGGCCGGCGAACCCGACGTGGTTTTCGAGGTGCGCTCGACGCACCACGGGCCTTTGCTTCAGGAGGGCTTGGCGATGTGGTGGACGTTCACCCAGCACCCTGAAAACCGCATCCACGAGGCGTTTTACGGGTTCTCTCGAGAGCCAGGCCTTGAGGCGTTCAAGACCCACGCCGAGCTGATTCATGCGCCAGGCCTCAACATGATGTACGGCGACGCCGAGGGCGACATCGCGTGGATTGCGTCGGCCAAACTCCCGATCCGCCCCGCGCACGTCAACACCAAGGTGGCGATCGACGGAAGCGACGCCGGCAACGACGTCCAGGGCTGGCACAGCTTTGACGTGAACCCCAAGTCCATCAACCCGGAAGGCGGCTTCGTGTATTCAGCCAACAACGCCCCTCAGCCCCACGACAGCGTGGCCTACCCAGGGCACTACTACGCGGGCAACACCCGNGCCCAGGGCATCATGGATGCGCTCTCCNCGGCGAAAAANNACTGGACTGTGGCCGANGCCCAAGCCTTGCAGCTGGACCACCACTCGCCTGTGTACCGGAAAAACGCCGCCAAGATGGTGGCTTTGGTCAAGGAGGGTGGGGCGGACGTCCCAGTGTTCCTGGACGGTTGGGACGGCGGACACCTGGCCTCAGATGTGGCGCCGACACTGTATTACCGTTGGATGTACCGCACCATCCAAGGGGCCATGTACGACGAGTTTGAGCAAGCCGCCGAGGACGGCGACGCCCAAGACAAGTTTGAAACTTGGCACAAGACCATTGTCTCGGAGAACAGCTTCCCCATGCTGTTGCAGAACGAAAACTCGGGGTGGTGGGACGACGTTCGCACAGAGGGCGTGGAGACCGCCGCTGATGTGGTGACAGCGGCCCTGAATGCCGCCCAGGAGGACCTCGCCAAAGCCTTGGGGGCAAACCCTGACCAATGGAGGTACGGACGGTTGCACACCGTGGTGCACCGCCACGCCATGACGGACGCCCCGTTGGTGGGCGACTTCATGAACGTTGGTCCTTACGAATTGCCTTCGGCCAAGGACGCACTCAACAAGTACGAGTTCAAGCTGAAGGAAGAGGTCAACTACGACGTCTTCTCAGGACCTTCCATGCGGATTGGCATCGACTTCGCGGACGTCGGAAACGCCGAGAGCATCCTTCCCACAGGCCAGTCGGGCAACGTGTTCAGCCCGCACTACGACGACCAGGCGGCCATGTACCATGCTGGCCAATTCCGAAAGCAGCGCATGGACCGCGACNACGTCGAGGCACACGTGTCGGCCAAGGCCNTGCTTCGTCCCCAGAACTGATTCCAGCCGGCGGTCACTCCGCGTGGCGGTCCAACATCAGGACCATGCTGGCGCACGTCGCCGCNCCGAGCTCGAGTTCACGCTTGTGGACGTTTTCCCACACGTCCTGGCTGCTGTGGTGCAGGTCAAAGTAGCGTTGCCCGTCCGGCACCAACCCTATGAGCAGGGGGCGAGGTTCGAGATTTTTCAGCGGGCCGATGTCCACGCCAGCGCCTCCCCGTCCGAAGTAGTGAAGGTTGTACGGCTCCAGGGTCTCCGCCCAACCGCGCACCATGGCGACACCCTCGTCGGGCGCGTCCATCCGCACGCCACGGGGCACNAAGCCTCCGGCGTCGGACTCCATGGCAGCGACATGCCGCAATCCCGAGTCGTGTTCTTCGGCCGCCACGGCGGCGTACCGCTTGCCACCGCGGTTTCCGTTCTCTTCGTTGATGAACAGCACGAACCGCAACGTTCTGCGCGGCGTGTACCCAATGGCTTTCAGCGCGCGCAAGGCTTCCAACGTGTGGACCACGCCTGAGCCGTCGTCGTGGGCGCCTTCTCCGATGTCCCACGAGTCGAGGTGGCCACCCAAGGTGATGATTTCATCGGGGAACTCTGACCCGCGCCATTCCCCAACCACGTTGCCCTGTTCCACCGTGCCCAGGTCTTGGCTGTTCAAGCGCATTTTGACCTGGACGGTGCCCGGCTCCTNGCGGTGGCGCTTGGCCAAGGCGGACGCATCGACAGTGGAGATGGCGGCAGCGGGCAGCTTGTCCACCCCNTCNTTGTAGCGCAACGAGCCTGTGTGGGGCANGGTNTCCAAGGCATGGGTCAAGGAACGCACCAGCACCCCAATGGCGCCCGCTTCGGCGGCTGCGCTGGCGCCTCCACCGCGTTGGTCGAATGCGCCTCCATAGGCGGCACCCGTGTTGATGAGCAAGGGGTCCATGGGGCGGTTGAAGAGCACAATGTGTCCACNGGCGTCCAAGGTGTCCAGGGCATCCAGTTGGCGCACCACGAGCAACGGCCCTTCAATCCATCCNTCGTCGGGCGTGGGGACAGAGCCCCCGAGCGCCGTGATGTGAAGGTCCATGGCAATGCCGTCTGCAGACAGGGCTTGCGCCTCGGCCACGTCGCCGCGGGTCCATGCGGGCACTTCCACGGGCATGACGTAACTGGTGTCCACCCCGTAGCTGTCCATCCGTTGTTGTCCCCACACCATGGCGCGGTCGGCGCTGGGCGACCCGCTGAGCCGGTGNCCGATGTCTTTGCACAGCACCCGCAAATTCTCGTGCGCTTCNCCNTGCGAGAGCACTTCGTCGAAGACCTGCCGAATCAGCAGGCTGTCGGAAGAGTTGGGTGAGGTTTGGGCAGAGGCCTGGATTCCGGCTTCGATGGAGATCATCCCCAAAGTGAGGAGGGCGATTTTCACAAAGTGCATGANGCAAGGTAGAGGCCGCCTGCCGAACTTCGGGACATGAACATGTGGGACGAACGATACAAGNCGCACGACACGGTGTANGGGCTCAAGCCCAACGTGTTTTGGGCCTCGAGGATGGCGTTGTGGCCCGCCGGAAGTGTGTGCCTTCCTTGCGATGGAGAAGGACGNAATGGCGTNTGGGCGGCAGAGCAAGNATGGGACGTGCACGCCTTCGACTTGAGTGAAGTTGGGGTGTCCAAGACACGGCAACTGGCCCGAACCCGAGGTGTGGCGCTGTCTGTTCAGGTGGCGGATGCCCTGACGGTGGAGCATGACCGCACGTTTGACGTGGTGGGTCTGGTGTTCGCGCACATGCCCCCCGAGTTGCGCGCGGCGTTNCACCGACGNGCTTGGTCCTGGGTGAAGCCCGGCGGCCATCTCGTGGTGGAGGGGTTTCACCGCGATCAATTGGGCTTGAACTCGGGCGGACCCAAAATGCGTGAGATGTTGTTTCACGAAGGCACGTTTGTCNANGACNTNGTNGAGGTCGAGGACGACGCGCGCCTGGTNTGGAATGCCCGCTGCGAGCAGGTGCTCGACGAGGGCCCGTTTCATCAAGGGCCTGCGGTGACGTGCCAAGTGGTGCTCCAAAAACACGCGTGATGGGCAGCTTTCAGCCAGGACAGCGGGTCAAGTTTTTGAACGACGTGGGGTCGGCCACCGTGGTGCGCGTGGAGGGCGAGCAGGTGGTCGTCGAGGACGAAGACGGCTTTGAGCGCACCGTGGGTGTGCGGGAGTTGATGGCCGCACCTGACCCGGAACAAGAGGCGAAGAGNTACGGNGACAACGTCCCGGATTTGGCCAAGTTGTTGGTGCAGGAGGTGGGCGAGAAGCNCATGCGCAGCTTGCAAAAGGAATTCGAGGTGAAGTATCACAATTCAAAGGCCACCAACATGGCGCGNCGCGACGCCCACATGGAAGTGGACCTGCACATTCATGAATTGGTGGANGACCAAAGCGGGCTGCCCGACCGGGCCAAGCTCGCCCTNCAAATGGAGCACTTCGACCGCATGATGGACATCGCCAAGCGNGAGAAGCTCCGGCGGATTGTGTTCATCCACGGCGTGGGCCAAGGCGTCTTGCGTCACGAAATCCACACGAGCCTGGAGCAGCACCATCCAGACTGTTCACACCGTCCGGCGGATCCTCGGCGTTACGGGTCTGGCGCGACGGAAGTTTGGCTCGGCCAAGAGGCCTGGCGCAAGCCGCAAGCATAGATTTCGAGCTCAGCGGTTGCGGCGGCGGCGACGCAAGCTGGGGTCCCTGTACTCCCGGTTTTGGCCGTCTTCCGGGTTGGCCACCGCGATGTTCTTTTGGAAGTGCCAACGGCCGTTTTTCCAGGTAAGCGCGTTGTAGCTGAGTGTGGGGCCGTAGAACGCAGGTTGACCCTGGAAGGCAGGGTCTTGGGGCGCCAAATCGTCCATGATGATGCGCAACGGCTCTCGCTCAATCCGCAGCACGGCCTGCACCGCGTCGGCGTAGGCCATCACGTGGCGCTTCCTCAACCCGTCCGCCAATTCAAAGCGTGGCGACCCGAAACGAACACGTCCGTTGCGGAGGTCGATCGTTTCCACCCATTTGCGGTTGGTCAGCCCGTCGGCGCCGTCCCAAGCGAGCANCGTGTACACAGGCGTGTTCTTGTCCAGGGTCAGCACNCCGTCGTANTACAGACCTCCTTGCCAACGGTCGTGGCGGTGCATGCGGTTGTTGTCCAAGAGGTCAACCTCGAGGTCGTGGCTCAACGCCGTCCAGGTGTACCCAAGCTCCGATTCAGGGGNGGCTTGGGCCACCCACCCCCCGTAACGCTGGGTGCGGTCGTCCAATTCGACGTTCCAGGTGTAGACCACCACACGGTCCGNACCATCGCCGAGGTCGACCACGGCTTCGTTCCACGACGTCCAATCCACGTCCATCAGNTGCCCGGCTTCGGCCGCCTCGACCCACAACGCTTGAAGCTGGCCNTGCAAGGCCAAGCGGTCGTCTTGGTTTTGGGCCTGACGAAGGGAGGCATGGGCCGCTTGCACCCGGGCCAACTCCATGGTCTGNGATTGNGAGAGCAAGGGAAGGGCCAGCNCGCAGGCGCTGGNCAAGAGGGCACGCAAGGTCATGCTGCAAGAACGCAACATCTCGCGCTTTCTTACAAGTGCATGAAGGCCTTCTTGGCCAACAGGAGGTCTTCGCCCTCCTCGTGGTCGGGGTCGTCGACGCAACAGTCGACAGGGCAAACGGCGGCGCACTGCGGTTCGTCGTGGAAGCCCACACACTCGGTGCACTTCTCTGTGACGATGTAGTAGACGTCGGGGTTGCCGGCCTCGTGCTCTTCGTCGGCGTTCACGTTGCCTGCAGTTGGGTGGTCTCCTGATCCAGAAATGCCTGTGCCCTCGCTGTATTTCCAGGTGGCGCCACCTTCGTAGATGGCGTTGTTGGGACATTCGGGCTCACATGCACCGCAGTTGATGCATTCGTCTGTAATCATGATGGCCATGGCAGGTACCTTTGNGTGGCAAATGTACGANGTCAACAAACTCTTCTCAGGTCTTGTTCAACTCGGCGAATGGCTTCGTGAGGAGGCCGCCAGCGACGGCCAAACCCTGCGCTCCGCCGAGGCCCAAAACGGGTGGTTCACCCCAGAGAGCGTCGCCCAAGCCTGCCAGGCACACGGCGAGGCCTTGCGTGCGGAAGAACTCGACCGCTGGCGCGGCAAGTACGCGTGGCCCGACGGNCCGACGGGCCTTTCGGTGGGGTTGATCATGGCGGGCAACTTGCCCATGGTGGGGTGGCACGACNTGATGTGCGCGNTGTTGGCCNGCCACGAGGTGCACGTCAAGTTGTCCAAGGACGACGCGGTGTTGCCGCGCTGGGCCTTCCAACAATGGTGCGTGTTTTGTCCNGGGTTGGAGTNGCGGGTNACCTTCCACNACGGCATGATGAAGGGCATGGATGCGGT
>PBWG01000037.1 GCA_002729115.1 Crocinitomicaceae bacterium
GAAGTCGGCGACGAATTTGATTCTCCGGGCACATTCTGTTACCAGGTGTTGGCTTTGGAAGTGCCAGATTCCAATGAAACGCTTCAAGGCTCCGCGTCCAATTGGGTGTGCCTGACCGAGGATCCCATCGTGTGGATTCCCAACGCATTCACGCCCAACCAAGACCAAACCAACGACTGGTTCCCCTGGCCTCCCGGACAGGCCCAGGTGGGCTTTTTGGGCGAGCCTCAAGGCGACAACCCCAACTTCAAAATGGACATTGTGTCACGTTGGGGAACCTCCGTCTTCTCATCGCAGTCCATCGACGACCCCTGGAACGGACGCGTCGGCGGAAGGATGGTCGAGCAGGGCTTATACATCGCGCACATCCAATACTTGGACGGCGCGGGGTCGTGGAGAAGCCAAACCGTCCCCTTGACGGTCCTTCCCGGAAAGTGATTTCCTGTCCGCAGGCCGTATGACTGCGGGGCATCTGCACTAAATTTGCCCGAATCGCGGACCGAACACACGTTTGACATGTCGAGGCCTGCGACCCAATCGCGATTCAAAACATGCCCATGGCCTCCATGCAAGACAAATTTGTTGGTGAAGGATTGACGTACGACGACGTGCTCCTCGTGCCCAACTACTCGGAAGTGCTCCCCCGTGAAGTCAAGCTTCACGCCCAATTCTCTCGGAACATCCAACTCAAGGCACCGATTGTCAGTGCCGCGATGGACACGGTGACGGAAAGCAACATGGCGATTGCCATGGCGCGCAACGGCGGCATAGGTGTGGTGCACAAGAACATGTCCATCGCCGCGCAGGCCAACGAGGTCCGCAAAGTCAAGCGCTCCGAGAGCGGCATGATCCAAGATCCCGTCACCTTGGCGGAAGACGCCACCTCCGGCGACGCGTTGGCCATCATGCGTGAGCATAAAATCGGCGGCATTCCCGTGGTGAACGCCAACGGCAAGCTTGTCGGCATTGTGACCAACCGCGACCTCCGATTTGAGAAAAACATGTCCCGGCCCATCACAGAGTTGATGACCAGCGACAACCTCATCGTCACCCAGGACGGAAGCGACTTGTCCAAGGCCGAGCAAATCTTGCGGGAACACCGCATCGAGAAGCTGCCTGTGGTGGATGGCAACGGCCAATTGGTGGGCCTCATCACTTACAGGGACATCCTCAAGTTGAGCGAATTCCCCAACTCGTGCAAGGACCAATTCGGACGGCTTCGTGTCGCCGCCGCCGTCGGGGTGACTGCCGACACCCATGAACGTGTGGCCGCGTTGGTGGACGCCGGGGTGGACGCCGTCATTGTGGACACCGCGCACGGCCACAGCCGTGGGGTGATTGACACCGTGCGTGCCGTGAAAGAGGCGTTCAGCAACATCGACATTGTGGCTGGAAACATTGCCACGGCCGAGGCCGCGTTGGCCTTGGTGGACGCCGGGGCAGACGCCGTCAAAGTGGGCATCGGTCCAGGCTCCATTTGCACCACACGTGTGATTGCCGGGGTCGGCGCTCCACAACTGCGGGCCGTCATGGAAGTGTCGGAAGCCCTCGCCGGAACAGGTGTGCCGGTCATTGCCGACGGTGGCATCCGCTACACGGGAGACATTGTGAAAGCATTGGCAGGAGGCGGCAACACCGTGATGGTGGGCTCCATGCTCGCCGGCACGGAAGAAAGCCCAGGAGAGACCATCATCTACGAGGGTCGACGCTTCAAGGCGTACCGCGGAATGGGTTCGGTGGAGGCCATGCAGAAAGGCTCCAAAGACCGCTACTTCCAGGACGCCGAAGACGACCTGAAGAAACTGGTTCCCGAAGGGATCAGCGGCCGGGTGCCTTTCAAGGGCTCGATTCAGGAAGTCATGCACCAAATCATGGGCGGCCTTCGCGCCGGCATGGGCTACTGCGGAAGCGCCGACCTCCAACAACTTCGGGAAAAGGGCAAGTTTGTCCGCATCACCTCTGCAGGGGTGAAGGAAAGCCACCCGCACGACGTGATGATCACCCGCGAAGCCCCCAACTACAGCCTGCGTTGAACTGAATTTCAATGACCATGAAGACCTCCACATTCTTCCCCCGCCTCGCCGGTCTGGTGACGGCGTTGACCCTGGTGACCACGGCCGTGTTCGCCCAGAACACCGACGTGCTTGACATCGCCGGCGAACGCGTGTCGTTGGCTGACTTTGAGCACGTGTTTGGCAAGAACAACCGGGACAGCGTGTACACCGTCGAAGCCCTCGACGAGTACATGCAGCTGTTCATCAACTTCAAGCTGAAGGTGCGTGAGGCGGAAGCCCTGGGCATGGACACTGCGGAAGCTTTCAAGAAGGAACTGGCAGGGTACCGCACCCAGTTGGCCCGTCCCTATTTGGTGGACACAGAGTTGTTGGACGCCCTGGTCGCCGAAGCCTTCGAGCGCAAGAATCAAGAAGTGCGGGCAAGCCACATCCTTGTGAGCGTGGACGCCAAGGCCTCGCCNGCCGACACCTTGAAGGCGTGGAACCGCATTCAAGGGTTGAGGTCGCGCGTGGCAGCTGGAGANGACTTTGAGACCGTGGCCCGCTCCAAAGGCGGCAGCGAGGANCCTTCGGTGGCCAGCAACGGCGGNGACCTCGGATGGTTCACGGCCTTCCAAATGGTGTACCCGTTCGAGTGCGCGGCGTTCAACACCGAGGTGGGCGACGTCAGTGAGGTGGTGCGCACCCGTTTTGGCTACCACATTCTGAAGGTGGATGGCAAGCGCAAGGCCCACGGTGAGGTGCAGGTGGCGCACATCATGGTTCGGATGCCGAGCGACGCCCCGCAAGACCAAGTGGCCAACGCCGAAGGACGCATTCAAGAAGTGCTTCGCCTGTTGCGGAGCGGCGAGGACTTCGACGCCCTGGCGCTGAAGTACAGCGAAGACCCCTCCACCGCCGCCAAGGGTGGCCTCCTCCCCTGGTTCGGAACGGGCAAGATGGTCGAGCCTTTTGAAGAGGCGGCGTTTGGGCTGGAAGAAGTCGGCGATTTGGCCGGGCCGGTTCGCACGAATTACGGTTTCCACATCCTCAAACTGATCGACAAGAAGGAGTTGCCGTCGTTTGAAGACAGCCAGCGTGAATTGACCAAAAAGGTGCGTCGCGACAGCCGCGCGGAAATCACCAAAACGTCCTTTGTACGGGGCTTGCAAGCTGAATACGGCGCCAAGGTCAGCCCCCGTCGCCGAGACGCGTTGGTGCGCGCCGGGGCCAACCTCGACAGCTTGTTCCACGCAGGCCACCCACTCACCGGGGTGAAAAGCAGTGAATTGTCTCGCACCTTGTTCAGCGTGGCCGGCCAAGACCACACCGTCGGCGACTTTGTCGATTGGGTGAACGCCAGCAGGGTCCGGAATTTGGACCTCCCTTCAGCCGACAAGGTGAAGCAAGAAATNGACCGCTANCTNGAAACCATGTTGCTGGCCCACGAGGACACCCAGTTGGAGCGCAAACACAACGATTTCCGATTGTTGATGGAAGAATACCACGACGGCATCTTGCTGTTCGAGTTGACCGACCAAAACGTGTGGAGCCGGGCGGTGAAGGACACCGCAGGCCTCGTTGCCTACCACGAAGCGCACTTGGAGGATTTCATGTGGGGCGACCGCTTGGACGTGGCCATCTACACCTGCGAGGATGCCGACATCGCCAAGAAAGTGCGCAAGGCCCTTCGGAAGAGTGGCGACGTCGAAACCCTCCGCCGCGAACTCATTTCGGAGCGTCCCCTCGCGTTGCGTGCAGAAACAGGCCTGTTCTCGCAAGGAGAAAACGAGTGGGCCGACCGCGCGTTTGCGGCCTTGGCAGACGGCTCCTTGGTGGCCGACAAGAAGGGAATGTTGATGCTCGAGACTTCTGAAGGCGGATCTCAGGTCATTTTGGTGGAGGTCAAGGCGCAACTGACGCCCACGCCAAAGGCCTTGGACGAATGCCGGGGCCAAGCCATCGCCGCGTACCAAGACCACCTGGAACAAGCTTGGATTGAAGAATTGCGGATGAAGTATCCGCACGACATCAACCGCGAAGCCCTGTATAGCCTCGTACGCAAATGACGTGTCGACCGCGCCATACGAACGGGATGGGCATCTTGGTGCTGTCTCTGACGTTGTGCGCGGGATGTGGCCAAACCACCTTCACAACCTCTGGATTCGGGGAAGACGTGGTGGCAGAGGCCTACGGAGAAGTGCTCACCTGGGACAGCCTTGCACAAAGGGTGCCTGACGCGCTGAGCCTGGAAGACAGCGCGGCCTTCGCCGAACGCCTCATCGACCGATGGATGAGAGAACAGGTCATGCTCGCCCAAGCGGACGCCCAACTGAAGGAAGAACGCACGAGCCTGAACGCCGCGCTTGAGGCCTACCGCAAGAGCCTCCTCATCAACACCTACGAGACCCGGTACGTGGAAAGCCGCCTCGACACGGACGTGGACGACCGCGAAGTGCTGGCCTACTACNAAGACCATNCCGAGCTGTTCACGCTGCACGACCACGCCGTTCGGGTCTTGTACATGCACCTCCCCGATCCCGAGTCGTCTGCCATCGCCCTCGGGGCGCCCTGGACCAAACGCGACACCAGGGCCTGGGACAAGGAAGTGGACCAACTGAAAGCATGGCTGACGGCCGCCGATTCCGTGAGCATTCCTNTGCTNGAGCGNTGGTGCATGGAACATGGTGCGGTGCANCACGTGGACCACGAGGCGTGGTGGCGCATTGCGGAATTGTTGGACGAGGTGCCCCTTTCCTTGTACCGCGTGGAGGATCAAATCCAGCGCACCTCTCCCCTCACCTTCACAGCCGAAGGCCGCGTGTACTTCGTGCGATTCCTGGAGCATGGCCTGAAAGGGAAGGTCGCGCCGCTGGATGTGGCCAGAGACCAAATCGAAGAACTCGTGCTTCAAGGTCGACGCCAACGCATGCTGGACGCATTGCGCGACACGCTCTTTCAGCAAGCGTGGGCGGAGGGGAAACTGCGTCGTGAAAATTTGTGACATCTTGCCTCGCCTTCACCCTGCCTGAACAGGGTCGAGCCGTACCTTTCGAGGCATGACAAGGACCTTGTTCACAGGCCTGTTGGCCTTGTGTGGCCTGACGCACCTTTGGGCCCAACCTTCCTCTGACGCCTACCAGCGCATCGACGGGATCGTGGCCGTGGTGGGCGACGAAATCGTGTTGTCCAGCGACGTTCGAGACCGGGTCACCCAAGCCCAGCTCGAGGGACGCGAGGTGTCCGCCGACAACGAATGCGGCCTCATTGAGTCCATCCTCTTTGAAAAACTCCTCCTCCACAATGCGCGCCTGGACAGCCTCGAGGTGACCGACGCCGAGGTGATGGGAGAAATCGACCGCCGTTTGACCTACTACCTCCAAATGTTCGGGTCGCTCGAAGCGTTCGAAGCGGAGTATGGAAAATCCGTGGCCGAATGGAAAGCTGAATTTCAAGACCCTGTGCGTGAGCAGATTTTGGCCCAAAAAATGCAGGCCGAAATCGACCAAACCGTGCGGTCCACCCCGGCCGAAGTCCAAGACTACTTCGACGCCATCCCAGCCGACAGTTTGCCCCTGATTCCGGAAGAACTGAGCTACAGCGAACTGGTGATGCAGCCCGAAGTGGGGGAAGCCCAAAAAATGCGGACACGCAACACCTTGGACTCCATTCGCACCCTGGTGTCGACGGGCAAAATCAGCATGACGCTGGCGGCCACCCGGTACAGCGAAGACCCAGGCTCGAAATACAAAGGGGGCTGTTACAAGAACATTGTAAGGGGTCAATTCGTGCCGGAGTTTGAAGGGGCGGTGTTTGAGACTGCGATTGGAGACTACTCTCCTGTATTTGAGTCGGACTTTGGGTTCCACTTCCTTCGGGTCACCGACCGCCGGGGAGAGCAATACAGCGCGTGCCACGTGTTGATGAAGCCCACCTTCGACCCACGCGCGCTGGAGATCATGGCAGCCACCATCGACTCGGTGTCCGTCCAGTTGGCGCTTGGAGAAACCTCCTTCGACGCGGCCGTCCTCCGGCACAGCACGCGCGAGGCCACCCGCAACCAAAAAGGCCAGGTGGTCAACCCTCGGGACGGCGGCGCCCGTTTCGGGGTCGATGAACTTGACCCCAACGTGTTCTTCCTGCTCCAAGACCTCCAGCCCGGCGACGTCTCCGCCCCAGTGCAACTGGTCGACGAAGACAACCGTGCATATTGGGCGATGATCCGTCTTGAAGAGCGGTTTCCGGCCCACCGGGCCAACCCCACCGACGACTACGCCTTGTTCCAACAACAAGTCGAAGCAGATATGCGCGAAGAAGCCCTGTCCAAGTGGATTGACAAGCGCATCGGCGAAACCTTTGTCCGGGTGGACGACCCCTACCGCGACTGCGCCATGGACATGCCTTGGTTGACAGAATCCATCAACGCGTCCGGGACCCTGCGCCGGACGAAGAACCAAGCCCCTTGATGGCTGGAACGGTCCGCCGTCCCAACGCGTGCGATTCGTCCGGCCTGGGCATGACCGAGCGGACGGGCGTGGCTATCTTCGGGCAACAACCTTGAAGCTCCTGAACCGTGGCGAATTTCTCAGACGACAAATCCGCGCTTGACGCGCTTCGCACCCAGCACGAAGCCCTGCTCGCCGAAGTGGGAAAGGTCATCGTGGGCCAAGAACACGTCATCCGCGAAGTGACGACCTCCATTTTTGCGGGTGGCCACATCTTGTTGGTGGGTGTGCCAGGCTTGGCGAAGACCTTGTTGGTCAACACCATTGCCCAGGCGCTGGGGCTGAGTTTCAACCGCATCCAGTTCACCCCAGACCTCATGCCCACCGACATTGTGGGGGCTGAAATTTTGGACGAGTCTCGCCAATTCAAGTTTGTCAAGGGCCCGCTGTTCTCGAACATCGTCTTGGCCGACGAGATCAACCGGACGCCACCCAAGACCCAAGCCGCCCTGCTGGAAGCCATGCAGGAGCGCGCCGTGACCGCAGCAGGTCAGCGCTACGAGCTCCCCGGCCCCTTCTTTGTGTTGGCCACGCAAAATCCCATCGAGCAAGAAGGAACCTACCCCCTTCCTGAAGCCCAGCTGGACCGCTTCATGTTCAACACGTGGGTGGATTACCCCACCTTCGACGAGGAGCTCAACGTGGTCAAACAAACAACTTCCGGCGGAAGCCAAACCGTCAACGCCGTCATCCGTGGAGAGGAGATTTTGGCTTACCAAGACGTGATTCGCCGGATGCCCGTGGCCGACAACGTGGTGAGCTACTCCGTGAATTTGGCGGCTTCCACCCGCCCTGGACGAGACCGCGCCACAGCAGAAGTCAACCAGTACCTCAGCTGGGGAGCAGGTCCGCGCGCCTCGCAGTACCTCGTGGTGGCGGCCAAAGTGCACGCGGCCTTGGAAGGCAAGTACAGCCCAGACATCGAGGACGTCCAAGCCGTGGCCACCCCGATCCTGCGCCACCGCATCGTGCGGAACTACAAGGCGGAAGCCGACGGCGTGACCGTCGAAGCCCTCATCGACCGTTTGAAGTGATCTCCTTCGGGAAAGGGGCTTAGGCTGGCAACAGCTTGCCGCGGACTTCCCCGAAGTAGGGCGCCCGCATCACCACGGTGTCGCCGTCCTGGATGAATTTGCGCTCCGAGCCGTCCGGCATGGCCACCGGCTCCGTGCCGCGCCATGAGATTTCCAGCATCGA
>PBWG01000038.1 GCA_002729115.1 Crocinitomicaceae bacterium
CAAGCCCGCGACGGTGGACACAGGCGCTGAAGTGCGGGTGCCTTTGTTCATCAACAATGGCGATTGGATCAAAGTGGACACGCGCAGCGGTGATTACACGGAGCGTATCAAAAAGTAAGCTCGAGGGGATGGCCCACGGCAAAGAACGCCGCCTCAAGGAGAAGCTCGAATTGCGAGACTTCAAGTTGAACGCGTTGCTTCAGGTCACCCAAGCGATCAACAGCGAGACGTCGGAAGCCGAGTTGATGGCCCAGTACGTGGGGTCGTTGAAAGAAAACCTCGGCATCGATCGCCTCGTGTTGTACGCGGCAGATTTGGACGGCCAGCGTTGGTCGCTCCTCGTGTCTGAAGGGACCGACTCCGCGTGGCCCGCATCGCGGCCGGCCTCATTCTTTGAGTCCTTGGATTTGGATGGGATTGGACTGGCAGGCGCGTTGGACGCGGACCAGCACCCCTCCGATGTGGTGGTGCCCATCCACCAGCATGACGAGGCCATTGCCGTGGTGCTGGCAGGAGACACGTCGGACTCGAGGGGCGTCAGTCCTGTGGTGAAGCATTTGAATTTCCTTGTGACTCTGACCAACATCTTGGTGGTGGCGCGCCGCAACCGCCAGATGAACCGCCGCAATTTGGAGCAGGAGGCCCTGCGTCGGGAGTTGGAACTTGCGGGTGAAATGCAGGCCATGCTGTTGCCTGAGCGCTGGGATCACATTGATTTGGACGTGGCGGGGCATTACCAACCCCACACCGAAGTGGGTGGCGATTGTTACGATGCGTTCGTCACGGAATCCAACGAGACGGTCATTTGCATGGCGGACGTGAGTGGCAAGGGCATGAGCGCGGCCCTGTTGATGAGCAATTTTCAGGCGCAAGTCCGGGCATTGTTCCGGGCCCACACAGGCACCCTCACGGACACGCTTCACGTGCTGAATCGCCGCGTCATGGACATCGCGCGAGGGGAGAAGTACATCACGTTTTTCGTGGCCAAACTCAACGCTGAGGGCGACCGTTTGGACTACGTCAACTGCGGACACAACCCGCCGTTGTTTCTTCATCCCGGCGGGCGCCATGAGCTGCTTGGGCTGGGCTCTGTGGGCCTTGGCATGTTTCGGGACATCCCCAGCGTGGAGGANGGCCAGGTCCAGGTGAAGGCNGGATCGGTGNTGTGCTGNTACACCGACGGGCTTGTGGAACAGGAAGACGCCGCAGAAGCGCCTTTTGGAACCGAGCGGTTGGCGACCTTGTTGCAGGGGCATGACGGCCAATCCCTGGAGGACGTGCACCAGAAAATTGTCGACGCTTTGGAGGCGTTTCGTGGGGACACCCCGCGGTTGGACGACACAGCGATGTTGAGCTGCCGCTTCAGGTGAGCTCAGCGGTCTTTTCCTCTTCTTTGGACCGATGGATGTCCATCACCACAAGGATGGCCAGGAAGCCCCAGAAGGGTGCGCTGGCCTTGTCGGTGTCCAGGAAGTTGTTCAGGACACCGTGGACGAAGTAGGTCATGATGCCCAAGAAGAGCCCCATCGCCCAGGCCCTGCGCTCTGGGTCGACTAGGGTCCTGTGCAGCTTGAAGCCCAAGTGCAGGGTGGCCGCCAGCAAGCCCAAGACCGCCAACAGACCCAAGATGCCTTGTTCTGCGAGTGGGCCCAAGTATTCGCTGTGGGCGTTGCCCAAGTCTGCGTTGTTGGTGCTGATGCGGGTGCGAAGGGTGGACGTTTGGAACGGCGCGTATTCAAACTGGTAGGTCCCTGGCCCCCACCCCCAAAAAGGCCTCTCCTCGAACATGGCCAAGGCGCACGACCAACGGTTGAGCCGTTCCAAGTTGGAGTCGTCGGTGGAGACGTTGGANATGCTTTCGATGTGCTGGGTGAAATTGTCTGAAGAATCCTGGTTGTTGCGCTCGAGCTGAACCACCAAAGCGTCCCAGGACAAGGCCAACCCACCCAGCGCCACGACGCTGGCCGCGAGCAACGGCTTGAGCCGGACCCCGAGTTTCATCACGGCCCACAAGGCGCCAACGGCGGCCAGGCTCACCCAGGCGGCCCGGGTGTAGGACAGCACGGTCCCCACGCTNAGCCACACCACCCCAAGCCCCCACAGCACNCGGGCCAAAGCNGTCTTGTGCTTCCGCCACACCATGGCAATCGCAGGAGGGAGCAGCATGGCCAGCACGGCGCCGTACGAGGTGTGGTCCTTGAAAAACGGCTTCATGACCCAGTGGCCTGCCCCTTTCCCGAATCCATGCCCGGCATGACGCACGATGGTGTACGTCACGACGATGCACATGGGGACGAGAAGCAAGGCCAAAAACTGGGTTTGGGCCTTCGGCGAATGCTGGAACCACGCGGCGAGCAAGAAGTAGAACGCCACCATGAACCAGGCCCTGGAGATCCAAGCCTTGAGGGAAACCACGGGATGGCTGCTCGGCAAAATGGTCAACCCCATCCACACAAAGCCCGCCAGGATCACCCACGTGACAGGGTGCTTCCAAAGCGTCCGATCCAGCCTTTTCCCGGACAGCCACCGCGCGCAGGAGAGCAGCAGGAGGGCGAACAGCATCGGCTCGGTCGGCATGTACCACCCCACCGACGTGAGTCCCAATTCACCCAAGTTGATGGACAATGGCACCAGGGCCAACACCACGCCCATGTAGAGGTCCAGCCGTGCAAACGCCCAATAGGCGAGCAGGGCGGCCACAGGTACGGCCAACACGTAGGGAACATCCACCCACCATCCGGCCGCCGCCAGAAGCAGCATCGCGGATCCGGCCAGCCAGCCGACCGTGGTGGTGTTCAACTTGGACACGGTTGAGTTGGTGTCAGGCGTGGGGCGCTTGGGCGCGTTGCAGGGTCTCCCAGGCGAGCATGCCGAGGAAGGCCGCACCCACAGCGACAATGGCGGTCATGACGACGATCAGCCAACGCACGGGTTTGGCCTTTTTGTCGGCGGCGCTGGCGTAGTCGACCACAAAGCTGGACGGCAACTGCGTCTCGGCGTCAACGCGCATCAGGTCCACCCGTTTTTGGAGCAGGGCCTTTTGCTCGTAGGCCGATTCGAGGTACGCCGAGAGGTTGTTGTACCCGTTGGCCAAGGCGCCGAGTTGCTCCAAGTCTTTGCTGATGGTGCGCGCCGCTGCGCCGTTGTTCGAGGCGAGGGCCATGCCGTATTGCGCCGTCAAGCCTTCCACCTGTGCTTCAAAGTCGTAGATGCCCAGGCTGTGCAACGTGGCCAGGCTGTCTTCNGCTTCGGCGATTTGGACCGTGGTTTGGTCCAANGTGCTCAANGCCAGNTTGTACGCNTCGCGTGCCCGGTCGTTCCTCATTCGGTTGGCGATGCTGTCCACCAAGTGGGCCATGTCGTTGGCCATGTCCCGGGCCAGGAACGGGTCGGTGTCGAGCACAGACACTTTGATGGACCCGAACCTTGTCAGGTTGGCGCTCACGTTGCTCCCGTACGTCAACGCCATGTCCGCCTGGGCGCCTGGCTCCGAGGGGTCGATGTTGTAGTGGGTGAACAGGTCAAACTTCTCGATGATCCGGTTCCGGATGCGGTGGGAGTTGAGGATTTGCAAGAGCCGCTCGGCATCCTCGGTTTCCCCGTACGCCAAGAGGTCGTTTTTCTTGGTTTCCTCGAAAAACTGTTCCCCGATGCTGTGCTGCGATGTGGCAAACATGACCACCGTGCTCTGGTAGTACTCGTCCATCATGAGCGACACCCCGGAAGCCACCACCGCGGCCAAAAATCCAACGCCCAAGAGCGTTTTCAGGTTCCGAGAAATGAAGACCAAAAGATGGGTCGACTCCATGGGATTGGAAGAAGGCATGTGCTGAGGTTTAAGGTGCTGCGCCGCCGCGAAGTTAATGGGCAGAGAAGGTACCTTTGAAGACATGGCGCGCATTGCCTTGAACGGTCGGTTGTTGGTCCCCGGAAAGCTCGAGGGCATTGGGGTCTTCACCTGGAAGTGCCTTCAAGCATTGGTGCGTCTGAGGCCCCACGACAAGTTCTTGCTCGTGGTGGACCAGCCCCACGACAAGATGTTTGAGCTGGGCCCCAACGTCGAGGTTCGGCGCATGCCCGTCCCGGGGCGTCGGCCATGGCTGCTGAAGCTGTGGTTCGGGTGGCCCTTGCGCGTGCTGCTCCGTCGGTGGGGTGCCGACGCGTTCGTCTCGCTCGAGGGACCGTTGGCCCTGGGCATGCCCGCCCAGTTTCCGCAGCTGACGGCCATCCACGACCTCAANTTCGAACACCACCCCGAGTGGCTGCCGTCCCGCTGGGCACGCTATTACCGGTCCCAGTTCCCCAGGTTTGCCGCNAAGGCCCATCGTTTGGTGACGGTGTCCNACGCAAGNGCCCGAGACCTTGCCGACACGTACGGCTTGCCGCAGGACGNNATTNCAGTGGTGCCNAACGCNGCCGACCAAGCCTTCGCGCCNCTGTCAGANTTGGCTGCNGCCGAGGTTCGGCAACGGCATACCGGGGGCCAACGGTTCTTCGTGTTTGTGGGGTCCTTGCATCCCCGGAAAAACATCGAGGGCCTGTTGGAGGCCTTTGGAAGGTATGTGGACCGGGGAGGGCTTCATCACCTCGTCATCGTGGGGGCCGCCATGTGGGACGCGCTGCCCATGGACGTGCCAACTTCGGTTCGCACGCGCATCCACAGTTTGGGCCGCTTGCCCCACGACGAGTTGCCCAAGGTGATGGGAGCGGGCGAGGCGCTGGTGTTTGTGCCTTGGTTTGAAGGGTTTGGCATCCCGGTGTTGGAAGCCATGGCCTGCGGCGTGCCTGTCATCGCGTCCAACGTGACGTCTCTGCCTGAGGTGTGCGGAAACGCGGCGCTTGCGCTGGTGTCTCCAGGCGACGCAGAGGAGATCGCCGAGGCGATGTGGACGGCGGAGCACGACGCCGAGGCGCGCGACAAGGCAGGGCAGGGTGGGCTGGCCCGGGCGAAAGAGTTCAGTTGGGCGGCCAGCGGCCAAGCGTTGGACCGCCTCGTCGGCGACATGTTGAACCCCGCCAAATCCGATGCGGCATGCCAAGGTTGATGGACCAAGTGGTGCGTGGACGTGTGGAAGCGGGGTGCGACGAAGCCGGTCGGGGATGCCTCGCAGGGCCTGTTGTCGCCGCGGCGGTGGTGCTCACGCCCGAGGTGGCCCAAACCTTGCCGCTGAACGACAGCAAGCAGTTGACGACGTCGCAACGCGACCGGTTGCGCAGACAGGTGGAAGCCCGCGCGGTCACTTGGGCGGTGGCTTTTGTCTCGCCGGAGGAGATCGACAAGATGAACATTTTGCAAGCCTCGTTTGAGGCCATGCGCCGCGCCGTTCGCGAATTGGCGGGTGAACCGGACCACCTGCTGATTGACGGGAACCGATTTGTCACGGCCCCGGACATGCCGGAGCACAGCTGTTTCGTCAAGGGCGACGCCAAGGTGGCGTCCATCGCCGCGGCCAGCATCCTGGCCAAGACCCACCGGGACGAATTCATGCTGGATGCCGCCAAGACGTACCCGGAATATGGATGGGACTCCAATATGGGGTACCCGACCGTGGCGCATCGGCAGGCGCTGACGGTGCACGGGCCGACCCCGCTGCACCGAAGCACCTTCAATTGGGCCCGTCCGGCCCCGACGCTGTTCGATCCGTCGGAGTGAGCATGTCCGGCGGAATCGTTTGGGAAAATGCCATGTGAACGAATCGTGAAGAATGCGCTGAAATGCCGGATTTGGTGGTTGAATGTGTAGTTTTGAACGTTCAATCCTCAAAACCAGGAACATGCGCATTTATTCCCTCGTGCTCGCTTGCTTCACCCTGATGGCCTCCTCGGCTTGGGCGCAATGCGACAACCTTTTCTTCTCCGAGGCTGCAGAAGGCAGCTCCAACAACAAGTACTTNGAGATCTACAACCCGACCTCTGAGACCATCGATTTGGCTGGCTACGCTTACCCCAACGTGAGCAACGCACCAAGCGTGGTGGGAGAATACGAGTATTGGAATGCGTTCGCAGATGGAGCCTCAGTGGCCCCAGGTGACGTGTACATCGTGGCCCATGGCAGTGCGAACCCTGCCATTTTGGCCGTGGCCGACGAAACCATGAACTTCTTGTCCAACGGAGACGACGGATTCATGCTCGTGCAGGGCGACGAGACCTCGTTCGTGGTGCTCGACGCGGTGGGCGACTGGAACGGCGACCCCGGATCTGGATGGGAAGTGGCAGGTGTCGCGAACGGCACCCAAAACCACACCATTGTGCGGAAGTCCTCTGTGCAAGATGGAAACGCAGGTGACTGGGTGGCCAGCGCCGGAACCTCTGCGGAGGACAGCGAGTGGATCGTCCTCGACATCGACGATTGGTCCAGCCTCGACGCCCATGCCTTCGACGGGTGCGGCGCGCCGGTGCCAGGCTGCACCAACGAAAACGCCACGAACTACGACGCCGGCGCCAACGAAGATGACGGCTCTTGCTTGTTCGACAACGCGTGCAATGTAGACGGCGTGGAGGTGGAAGCGAGCAGCTTCCAGTACGTGCCTTCGTCCTTGAGTGTGGAGCCAGGCACCACGGTGACTTGGACCAACATGGGAGGCACCCACGACGTNAACGGNGACATCGATTCGCAGACAGGCATGTCGTTTGGCAACCCAGAAGCGTTCTACATCGNCNCAGTNTCTGGNGACGCNTCNGGCGTGTGCATNGGATCTCACACGTTCAACACCCCCGGGGTGTACACGTACGACTGCTCCATCGGCTCTCACGCNGCCTTGGGCATGGTGGCCACCATCACGGTGGGCACAGGAGGCTGCACCAACGCCGCCGCCCCCAACTACAACCCTTCTGCCAACTTCGACGACGGTTCTTGCATTGAGGTGTCCACCACAAGCATCGCCGACATCCAGTTGGGACAAGAGACCGAAGCCTTCACCGACAGCGTGGTGGTGACTTCAGGCATCGTCACAGGCGTGTTCGGAAGCAACGTGAGCATCCAAGACGGCCAAGGTGCCTACAGCGGCATGTGGCTCTACGCCCCTGACGTGCCCGTGATGGTGGGTGACGCCATCGAGGCGACAGGTGCGGTGGTCGAGTACTTCGGCAAAACCCAANTCGCAAACCCGGCGGTGGTCATCACCAGCCAGGGCAACGACCTCCCCGCTCCAGAGATGCTTTCCACGTTGGACGCCAACGCGGAGGCTTGGGAAGGGGTGTTGATCCAGGTGACTGGATCTGTGACCAACGCGGACCTCGGGTATGGCGAATGGGCCCTCTCTGACGGTTCTGGCGACCTCGCTGTGGACGACGCAGGCTACGATGCGATTGACGCAGGTGTGGTGGCTGCCGACAACCAGTTGCAAGTCACCGGCGCGTTGGATTACTCCTTTGGCGCGTTCAAGGTGCAGTTGCGCGACGCCATGGATGCGCAGTTGTATGGTTGTGCCGTCGAGGGAGCGGCCAACTTCAACGACTTGGCGTCCATCGACGACGGCAGCTGTGTCTACGAAGGCGGCGAGTGCGGTTTGTTCTTCTCGGAAATGGCTGAAGGCAGCTCCAACAACAAGTACATCGAATTGTACAACCCCACGCAGAGCCCCATTTTCTTGAGCGAGTACACGCTTGGAAACTGCAGCAACGGCTGTGACGTGACGGGTGAATTCGACTACCTGACGTTCAACTTCCCCGCGGGCGACGTGGTGGAAGCNGGCTCGACCTACATCATCGCACACCCGCAAGCGGATTCTTTGATTTTGGCTGTGGCCGACATGACGTACCAATACTTGAGCAACGGCGACGATGCCTTTGCCCTCTTGGACATCACAGGAGAGTCTCCCGTGATCGTTGACGTGTTCGGTTCATTGGGTGCGGACCCAGGCTCTGGATTTGCCGTGGCCGGTGTCGTGAACGCCACGCAGAACGCGACCCTCGTTCGCAAGCCGACCATCAGCCAAGGAAACGCGGGCGACTGGGTGACCAGCGCAGGATCCAACGAAATCGACTCGGAGTGGGTCATCAACCCCTCTGACGACTGGACCAACTTGGGCACCCACACCTTCCAGGGCGCATGCGCGGTGGACAACTCAGGATGCACCGACTCCGGCGCGGTCAACTACGACCCCAACGCCACGGAAGACGACGGCTCTTGCATCTTCATCCCCAACCTGACCATCCAGGAAATCCACGGCAGCGACTTCAGCGGCACTGTGGTGACTTCAGGTGTGGTGACTGGGGTGTACGGCAACAGCGGTTCCCTTGGCGGTCAGCCTTCTTACGTGATTCAAAACGGCACTGGGGCGTTCTCAGGCATTTGGGTCATTGGCGACGGCGTCATGGTGGGTGACCAAATCGAGGTGGCAGGCACTGTGACTGTGGTCTACGGCTTGCGTCAAATCCAGTCGGCTGTGCCCACGGTGCAGTCTTCAGGCAACGCGTTGCCTGCGGCAGAAGCCCTGGCCAGCGCGGACATGAACGACGAACAGTGGGAGAGCGTGCTCGTGAGCATTGCCGGTGAGTGCACAAGCGTGAACGGCTTTGGCGAATGGCAACTCAACGACGGGAGCGGAAACGGCATGGTCGCCGGTTTGGGCTACGACGCTGTGGACGACAGCGTGGACGTCGATGGAGTCATGATGGGCATTGTGGAATTGGGTGCGAACTACCAGGTGACTGGCCCCAACTTCTACAGCTTCGGCAACTGGAAGTTGAGCCCCCGCGACACCGCGGATGTGGTGCGTGTGGGTTGCACCGACAGCAACTTCCCCAACTACGACGCCTTGGCGACCTTGGACGACGGCTCATGTGTGAGCATCCCAGGCTGCACCAACCCAGATGCAGACAACTACGACCCTGCAGCGACGTTGGACGACGGTTCATGTGTCATTGTGGGTTGCACCGACCCCACAGCCTTGAACTACGAGGCCAACGCGACAGAAGCGGACGACGCGTCTTGCTACTACACGTTGCCAAGCGTCATCATCAACGAGATCCACTACAACCCATGTGGTGCTCAAGGCGACGACTTCGATTACGAGTTCGTGGAATTGCTGAACATCGGAGACGTGACNGTGGNCCTCTCAGGCTACGAGTTCTACAACGAGTCTGCCGGCGACGACCAGCTGTCGTTGGTGTTCCCTGAAGGCACGAGCATGGCCGCAGGTGAATTCATCGTGTTGGTGGTGTCCGACGCTGGCCTCGCGGCTTACGGTGGAAACGGTTACCAAGTGTTTGTGCTTGACGCAGGCAACTTCAGCAACTCTGGTGAAGCCATTTCCTTGCGCGACGCCTTTGGAAACGTGGTGAACGCTGTGGACTACAACGACGCAGCGCCATGGCCTGCAGCGTCCCTNGGCATNTTGGGCAACAACTACGTGGAGAGCCCNGACGGAGGNTGCGCCACGTTGGAGTACATCCCTGAGATTTTGGACTTGTTCTTGACCACCCCCACCGCCAACGGCAACGACTTCGGCGGCAACTGGCAAGCGTCTTGGGTCAACAACGGAACNCCAGGTATGGCGAACTCTTCTGCGTTTGGCTGCAACAACCCCGCCGCCTGCAACTTCAACCCCAATGCGATTTTGGGCAACGAAGCAGAATGCGAATTCGACAGCTGCTACGGCTGCACATACGCCTCGTCGAACAACTTCGATTCCAACGCGACCATCGACGACGGATCCTGCGAATTCACCTTGGACAACCCATGTCCTGCCGACTTGAACGGAGACGGTTCGGTCTCCACGGCCGACTTGCTTGAGTTCTTGGTGGACTTCGGCAACCCTTGCTGATTCGGAGTCAAGACTGAAACAACACAAGGAAGGGCGCCCTCGTGGCGCCCTTCTTATCTTCCGCCGCAATGATTTGGATCAAGTGGTTTTTGAGTGTGCTCGGAGGGCTGGGGGTGTTCCTGTTTGGGATGCGCACCCTGAGCGACGCCATCCGTCGCGCGTCCGCCACGCCGTTTAGGCAATTCTTGTCCAGCGTCACCCAGAGCACATGGGTGGGCACGGTCACGGGATTTTTCGTCACCAGCCTCATCCAATCGAGCTCGGCGGTCACGGTGACGTTGGTCAGCTTGGTGAATGCCGGCTTGCTGACCATCCGCGAGTCCGTGGGCGTCCTTCTGGGCACCAACGTGGGCACCACGATCACCGCCTGGCTGATTGTGCTTTCGTTGGGTGGGTTTTCGCTGAGTGACCTGGCGCTTCCCCTGGCCGGACTCGCGGTGCCGTTGTTGTTGCTCGACCGCCGAGTCCCCAAGCAAATCGCCGACATCGTCTTTGGCTTCGCGTTGTTGTTCATTGGCTTGGACCTGTTGAAAGACCAAATGGCTGTCCTCGGCGCCCAGGAACTCTTCGCCACCCTTTTGCCCAACCTCGGAGAAGGGTTGGGCAGCAACGTGCTGTTTTTGNTGCTGGGTGCAGGGCTGACGGCCTTGATTCAGTCCTCTTCTGCGGCCACCGCATTGACCCTGGCCGCCCTGGTGTCGGGGGTCATCAACTTGGAGCATGCCTTGGCCATGGTGCTCGGGGAAAACATCGGCACCACCGTGACTGCCAACCTCGCGGCTGTGGTCGGCAACCGCGCCAGCAAGCGCGTGGCGCGCATTCACTTTTTGATCAACGCCTTGGGCAGCGTGTGGATGGTGGGCCTNATCCCCTTGTTGGCCGACGGCTTGTCTGGGGTGTTCGCCGGCGTCGACGACCCCGAGGTGAGAAGCGGCTACGTCATGGCGTCTTTCCACACCACGTTCAATGTGTTCAACGGCCTCTTGATGTCGTTGCTCAGCGAAAACTTGGTGTCGTTGTCCAAAAAGCTCGTGTGGTCCACCTCGTCCCAANAGGAGGTGGCCCTGTCGGAGGGCACCTTCACGGGCCGGATTGTGGATGCGAGGTTGACCATGGAAGAGGTNCTNGGAGACTTCAGAAGGAGCGGAGGCACGCTGAAAAGAATGGTTTCAGGTGTCGAAGAATTGCTGGGCCTTGTGGACCCGGGAGAACGCTCCGACGTGTTGAACCAAATGGCGAAATGGGGGGAACGCACCAGCGAAGGCGCCCAGCTGGTGTCTTCCAAGCTGGAAGCTGTGGCTCAGGAAGAGCTCAGCCCGGAACTCAGCGCACGGTTGTCCGCCTTGTCCGCCATCAACCCAGCCATGGAACGCGTGGGCGACGCCTTGGTAAACATGTCCTGGCAGCTCGACGCCAAGGGCCGTCAGGGGGTGTATTTCCTGCCCAAGCAGCGCACCAGCTTGATTGAGATGCTGCGGTTGTTGAAAGAAGCGTTGACCCTCATGGACCGAAACCTCAGGCAAAANGCGGCGGATTTGGACGCGGTGGCGGATGTGGAGGGCAAGATCAACGCCCTGACNGAGCGCCTCCGTGAAAAGCACTTGAGGGATTTGGACAAGGGCAAGTACCCGGCGTCCAGCGGCGTGTTCTACAACGACCTCGTCAACGAGTTGGAGAAGTGTGGCGACCGGGTGGCTTCCGTGGCCACGCATTTGGCCTCCGAGGAGGACGCCTGAGTCAGGGCACGGGCAACCCGGGGGTCGACGCCACGTTGGAAGGGTTCAGGTCCCGGTCCCACAGTGTCCACAAGAACCTCACTGAATCGGCTTCGGTGCCCCACAGGTGCCACGAAGGCATGGCCAGTTCCAGNNTGCCGTCCAANGCGGGGCTCGAGCCGGTGGGCGTCGCCACGGGGACGCGATAGGCGTAAGGGATGAGCAACTCGGGGGTGTCCCAAGCCTCCCCATTCCACTCCTGGTATTCTGCCACCAAGTTGAAATGGTGTTCGCAGGTGCTGCAAAAAGGAGGCAAGGTGTCCGCCTGGGTGAGGCCCACGTTGCCGTCTCCGTCGGTGAACCCCAAGGTCATGGTGGCCGAGCCGTCTGGCGCCGGCACAAAGTNGACAAANCGCAAGGTCGGCTCGTCGGGAAACTCCAGCCGCGGGAGGCAGCTTCCCAGCATCACACAGGTCATTCCAAGCAAGGCGGAGCATCGACGCATGAAGCAAAACTACCGAACTTGCGCGCATGACGTCGGACCACGGACTTTGGGAGCATGGGGCAGGGTTGGAAGCGGTCCGTAACGTCTTGTGGTCGTGGATGAGTTTGCCTGACAGGGACCGACGCCGCCACGAGTTCGACCGCCTGGCGTTGGCGCTTTTCCGCTGGCAAGCCCANCACAACGAGGTGTACGGGGAGTTTGTGCGTCTGATGGGTGTCGAGCCCTCTTCGGTCNANGCCNTCGANGACATNCCGTTCATGCCTGTGGANTTGTTCAAGTCGCGCGAGGTCAAGTCGACGTCTTGGCCCACCGACCACATCTTCCGAAGCTCCGGAACGTCGGCGACCCCGTCGCGGGCGGCCCACCACCTCGATTCGGCCGGGGGAGCTTGGTACAGAAAGGTGGCCGCCTTGGCGTGGTCATCTGTGTGGAACACGGAGGTGTCAGGCCACGACTGGATGGGGCTGTTGCCCGGCTATGTGGGGCGCGAGGACGCCTCGTTGTTGGCCATGTTGCAGGGGTTTTGTGAGGCCGCTGGCCACACGGGCAACCGGTTTTGGATGCACGACCACGACAGCCTGTCGCGCGCGTTGTCGGACTGGGATTCAGATGCACAACGACGGCCCCTGGTGCTCTTCGGCGTGACGTGGGCGTTGCTGGACTGGGTGCGAAGCGCAGCCGCAGACNCGCCCGTGTGNGAAGGTGAGGTGCTTGTGGTGGACACCGGGGGCATGAAGGGCAGGGGCGAGGAGCCCACCCGGGAGGAGGTNTTGGCGGAGTTGCGGGGGCGGTTGCCCCAAGCCCGTTTGGCCTCCGAATACGGCATGACCGAGATGCTCTCCCAGGGGTACGCGAAGGATGGGCTTCATCACACCTTCCCGAAGTGGGTGTCNCCGTTGGTTCGAGACCCACGTGACCCGCGCCGGACACTGCCTNATGGGCGTACGGGACGGGTCGACGTGGTGGACCTGGCGAACGTCCACAGTTGCGCGTTTTTGGCCACGTCGGATGCGGCGCAATGGCGTCCAGAAGGGCTCAAGCTTCTGGGGCGGATGGACCATGCGGAGGTGAGGGGATGCAGTTTGTTGGCTTCCGAGTGAAATCATCACCTCGAATCGTTGTCAGGTTGCCATACTTCAACCATCTTGCGCCCGCGTAAGCATCACCTGCGACACCCACACCTTGGAACAGACATTCGCGCTTTTGGGATTTGCGTTGGCCGCCTACTCTGTGGTCGGCAACGACAGCATCCAAACCTTGGGCACTTTTCTGGTGTCCAACGAGCGTCGCAAGTGGTGGCAACTCTGGCTGTTTGCAGGCTCCATCATGGCGGTGGTGGTGACGCTGGGTTACCTCGGGTACGGCGAGTACCTCGGCGGCAAAGGCGACGACCTGACGTTTGGCAAGTTTGACGGCATCTTCAAAGACGGCGTGACCTTCCCGACCATCAGTGCCTGGTACGTTTTGCCTCCGCTGGCGTTGCTGTTCATCACACGGCTTGGCATTCCCGTCAGCACGACCTTCCTGGTGTTGACCTTCTTTGCGCCCAAGGCCTTGCCCCAAATGCTCATCAAGAGCCTGGGAGGCTACGGCGTGGCGTTCACCTTCGCCATCGTGGCGTTTTTCGCGCTGAGCCGCTTGACGGAGCGGCTGTTCATGCAACGGCCGTTTGACGGCGAGGACTACGGCCTTTGGACCAACAAGACGTTTTGGACGGTCCTTCAATGGTCGTCCACAGGCTTTTTGTGGAGCCAATGGCTGACCCAGGATTTGGTCAACATCATGGTGTATTTGGGTCATCCCGACCAGGTGGGGGCGGGCACCTTTGCCTTCGCACTTGTCACCTTGCTCGTCATGTTGGGCTACATCTTCTACCGCCGGGGCGGCAAGATTCAGGAAATCGTGCGGGTGAAGACGAACACGCAAGACATCCGGTCGGCGACGTTCATCGACTTCTTCTACGGCTTGGTGCTGTTGTTGTTCAAGTTTGACATGCTGGGCATCGGTGCCAAAATCCCCATGAGCACCACCTGGGTCTTCTTGGGCATGCTGGCAGGCCGTGAAGTGGCCCTGCGCATCCGATTGACCGAGGCCAACCAGGACGGCCGTCAGGTGGCCAAGATGGTCTTTTCAGACCTCGGCAAGGCGACCATTGGACTGGTGGTGTCCGTGATGCTGGTCATCTTCCTGTACCTCGTGGAAGGCCGGGACTTGACTGCGTTGTTCGGCTGAGTTCAGTCCTTGATTCGGACCAAGAAGTAGTTTTTCTTTCCCCGCTGCAAGAGCACCAACCCTTTGCCGAGGATGTCTTCCGCAGTGAGGACTTTTTGGTCGTTGACCTTCGCCTTGTTCACGCTCACACTGCCTTCTTTCAAGGCGCGACGTGCTTCGCCGTTGCTGGCCAAAAAGGGAGAGTCCCCGCCCGCCAAGACGTCGATGATGCCCACGCCTTCTTCCAACTCAGCCCGGCGGAGGGTGCGTTGTGGGACGCCCTCAAACACGGACAACAGCTCTGATTCAGGCAACGCCCGGAGGTCGTCCTCGGAGCTCTTGCCAAACAACAACTTGCTCGCGGCAACGGCCGTGTCCAAATCTTCTTGTCCGTGGATGCGTCTTGTGACGTCTTCTGCCAAGGCTTTTTGCATGGCTCGGCCGCCCGGATTCTCAGCATGCTCGGCCTTGATGCGCTCGATTTCCTCTTTGGGCAGCAAGGTGAAAATGCGGAGGTAGCGCGAGGCGTCTTCGTCCGCGGCGTTGATCCAGTATTGGTAGAACTTGTAGGCCGAGGTGCGGGCCTTGTCGAGCCAGACGTTGCCACCCTCGCTCTTGCCAAACTTGGAGCCGTCGGCTTTGGTGATGAGTGGGGCGGTGATGGCGAACGCCTGGCCGGCGCCTTTGCGACGAATCAACTCGGTGCCTGTGACGATGTTGCCCCACTGGTCGCTTCCGCCCATTTGCACTTTCACGCCGTGGTGCTTCCACAAGTGGTAGAAGTCGTAGCCCTGCACCAGTTGGTAGGTGAATTCGGTGAAGCTCATGCCTGTTTCCAGGCGGTTCTTCACGCTGTCCTTGGACATCATGTAGTTCACCGTGATGTGCTTCCCGACGTCCCGAATGAAATCGAGGAAGCTGAAGTCTTTGAACCAATCATGGTTGTTGACCACCTCCGCTGCGTTGTCGCCTGTGAAGTCCAAGCACCGCTCCAATTGCGCGCGCTGGGACGCCAGGTTGTGTTGGATGACGTCAACATCCAGGAACTGGCGCTCTGAGGTCTTCCCGCTGGGGTCGCCGACCATGCCTGTCGCGCCACCCACCAACGCGATGGGGGTGTGTCCAGCGCGCTGCCAGTGCACCAGAAGCATGATGGGCACCAGGTTGCCGATGTGCAGGCTGTCCGCCGTGGGATCGAAGCCAACGTAAGCCTTCACTTGTTCTTGCGCCAGCAGTTCCTCCGTGCCTGGCATGATGTCATGCAGCAGTCCCCGCCACTTCAATTCTTCGATCAACGTCATGCCACAAAGATAGTCGCCGTCACAGGGAAGGCATCAGCTTTTCAAGCTGCGCGCTGCGGCTCCCTTTGACCAAAATTTGGCGCCCTTCAAGCGGGTTCGCTTCCACATGGGCGAGCAGCGCATCCAGGTGATTGAACTGCGTTCTGGCCTGGCCGCCTTCAACAGGAATGCGGCCGAATTCCGCCCCCACGGTCCACACCTCAAGCCCCCGCCCCAAGGTGTCTTTCACCACATCTTGATGAGCTGGTCCGCTGGCTTCTCCCAGCTCCGCCATGTCTCCAAGCACGACCAGGGGATGTGTGTGGCCTATTGCGGCGAAGGACGCCACGGCGTGCGCGACGCTGCTTGGATTGGCGTTGTAAGCGTCCAGCAGCACCCAGTTTCGTCCCGTGCGGACCACTTGAGACCGGTGGTTGGACGGCACGTAGGCGCTCAACGCCCGCTGACATGCCGCTTCTGACATGCCGAAGTGCTGCCCCACAGTCCAGGCCGTAGCCACGTTCATCAAGTTGTAATCCCCTTCAAGGTGCACACCAAAGGAGGCGCCACTCGGGCTGCCGACGGCGGTCGGCCCATCTCCCACAGAAGGGGTCCACGTCCAGCCTTCTGGCGAGATGGGGACTTTCCGATCCACGCCCTCCGAAGCACGCAGCACTTTGGGGTCGGCCATGTTGACGAAGGCCGTGCCGTGTGTGGCCGCGAGATGGTCGAACAGTTCCTTCTTCCCCTTGTACACGCCTTCTTCACCTCCAAAACCTTCCAAGTGGGCCAGGCCAATGTTGGTGATGCACCCGTGTGAGGGTTCGGCGATGGCGCAGAGCAAGGCGATTTCCTGCTGGTGGTTTGCGCCCATTTCCACCACCACAAATTCTGGTTGGGCGGGCGCGCGCAACAGGGTCAGGGGCACCCCGATGTGGTTGTTGAAGTTCCCGGAGGTTGCGTGAACCTCCATCCCTTCCGCCAACACATCGCGCAGGAGTTCCTTGGTCGTGGTTTTTCCATTGCTGCCGGTGAGGGCCAACACGGGACAATCCCACGTTCTGCGCAGGGCGCGTGCCGTGGCTTGCAACGCGTCCAACACGTCTGCCACCACGGTGACCCGAGGTTCGTTCTGCCACTCTGGGCGGTTGCTGACGATGTGCGCCGCACCTTGGGCCAGGGCGGCTTCCACAAAATCGTTGCCGTCGAACCGGTCTCCCGTCAACGCCCAAAACACCAAGCCCTCGAGCACGTCCCGCGTGTCTGTGGACACGCCTTGTGCACGCTGGACTTCGCGCAAGAGGCCTTCAACTGTGGCGGTGGCGGTGCGGAAAATGGGGGTCATGGCTTCACGTCAGGACAAAGAAAACCCCCGAGTGGAATGCTCGGGGGTTGGAGAAATGTCATCATTGACCCGCGAACGGCACGGGGGTGCCGAGGCGGTCCATGGCGCATCGGAATCCGATGCTGGCCGAGCTTTGACGCTCGTCCAAGAAGCGACGCGTCCCTGGAATCAGGTAGTACGCACGGTCGTCCCATCCGCCGCCTTTGTAAACACGGCTGCGGTTGCTGATCATGGTGGATCCACCGTAGTTGTAGACACGCTTGTCCTGCATGGCGTCCTCCTCGGCGCTTTGGGCGGCAAAGTCAAACGAGCTGTTCCGGTCGCCGTCGAGGTAGTCGATGTTGTCCGCCACGCGGTAGTTGGTGCGGTTGAGGTTTTCTTCCACACTTTCCTTGCGCATTTGGATTTGACCAGGCAGCGCGTCGATGTTTTCGCTGAAGCCCTTGCGAAGGTCAGCTGCCGCGATGGCGTCGCTGTCCACGATGAGGTCCATCGCGTCTTGCATGAGGGTCTGGGCCTCTTCAAACCGCTTGGCCTTCATGCGCTCTTCCGCATCGGTGACCTTTTGATTCAAGTTGCCCATGAGGTCGACGTCTTCAGGCGTGAAGGCGCCGACTTTGTTGCCTTCCGTTTCGTAGACCTGAAGGAAGGACTTCACGCCGTCGATATTGTACACCACGTAGTCGTACTTGTCGACGGGGCGGCCTTCAGCGTTNANGCGACGCGTCTCGTAGACGTTTCCACGGAAGGGACGGAATTCGTTGTTGTCNTGNATGGAGAGAGGACGGTACACGTCCATCACCCATTCGTTCACGTTTCCAGCCATGTTGTACANNCCGTAATCGTTGGGGGCGTATTGGTACACGTTCACGGTGATGTCGCCNAAGTCGTCAAGCGCACCGGCCACACCCATGTAGTCACCGTTGCCTTTCACGAAGTTGGCGTTGATGGAGCCGTATCCTGCGGTGCGGCTGTCGCCGTTCCGGACGAAGTGGCCGTTCCAGGGGTACGTGCGACGCTCGGTCACCAATTCACCGAGGCTGTTTCCAATCAGACCCAACGCCGCGAATTCCCACTCTGCTTCGGTGGGGAGGCGGTAGGCTGGCAACAACACACCGTCCTCCATTTTCACGTCACGGAAGTCGCTGTTGATGCTGTANCTGGGCAGGCCCTCCCGNAGGCGCTCGCCTTGGTACTGGCCGGANAAGTANGTCTCCGTGGTGAAATGCTCTTCGTCCACTTGGGCGTCGGGGTTGTGCACGAGCAGGCCCTCGCGAACAAGGATGCCTTCGTTGACACGGTCGGAGCGCCACTTGCAGAACTCGGTGGCCTGCAACCAGCTCACACCCACCACAGGGTAGTCGCGGTAGGCTGGGTGGCGCAGGTAGTAGTTCACCATGGGCTCGTTGTAAGCCAGCTTGTTCCNCCATGCCGCGGTGTCNGGCAGGGCCCGTTCCACGATTTCTGGGTAGGAAGAACCGTAGACCCGGCTGAGCCAGGAGATGTACTCGAGCCAGAAGTGGTTGGTCACCTCGGTTTCGTCCATGTAGAAAGAAGACACCGTGGTGCGGCGAGGGATGTTGTCCCACTCGTAGTTCAAATCGTCGTCGACTGAACCCATGGTGAAGGTTCCGCCTTCCACGAAGATCAAGCCTGGNCCAGTCTCTTGNTCGAAGTAAGATGGGCGTTCGAAGCCACCGTTGGCTTCAAAGTTGTAGGCCCAACCCGTCGCGCCCGAACGCTCGTAGTAGCATCCGCTCAAGGTCATCAGACCAAGCGCCACGCTGAACAAGCCAAGTATGTGCTTTTGCGTCATGGTGTGGGGTTTCAATTTTCAGATTTCGATTGTGCAGGTTTCGGAGTCAATTCAGAAGGTGGGGCAGGACACCGATCTGAATTTGGACCTCTGGGGAGAGGCGAATTTCATGCTCAAGCTCAGTTCGTGCGCCCCACCTGTGGCAGGGGTCAGGTCTGAGATGGTGATGTCGTAGCTGTAGCCGAAGCGCATCATGCCGGTCTCGACGCCGACCAGGACGATGAGGGCGTCACGCGTGTCTTCGGAGAAGAACCCACGGTGCCAGATGCCACCGACGAGTGGGCCTTTGCTCACGTAGCAACCGAGGTTGAGTTGTTGGAATTCCCCTTGAACGCGGTAAAGCACGTTGGGAGAAATCCAAGCTTCCACCCCGCGGACTGAGCGCTGCAGAGGCAACTTGGCTCCGGCATGGCCTGTGAACTTCATGGGCAACCGGCTCACNCCNACCACCAAGCTTTCGTTGGGCTCGTTCAAGTGGGTGGCGGCAGCGCCGATGTAGAATTTCTCGGTGAANGCCAACAGACCTGCACCAAAATCCACCTTCTTCACGGTCTCGCCGCGAGGGGTGTCCGCAGTTTCNTAGATGAAGCCNCGACGAGGGTCGATCATGTCGCCAAACGTCANGTTGCTCCANTCCAGCGCCTTTTGAAAGTAGCTCGCCTCGAGCGCCGCGCGCAGCGACAACTTNCGGGTGATGGCTTGCTGGTAGCTGTACATCCCCGTGATGCGGGTGGTGTTCANGGTGTTTTGACCGGCTTGGTCGTGCATGACCGTCAAGCCCAAACCGCCCTGGATGCTGCTGAAGTGCTGGTCGTAGCTGACCGCTTGGGTCACGAACGCACCNCTCATGGCNGGCCATTGGTTGCGGTGGGACATCACCACGCGGGGNCCGCGNGCCGTGCCTGCNAANGCNGGATTCAACAGCAANGGNTTGCTGTAGAATTGGGAAAATTCCGGGTCCTGGGCGTGCGCCTGTTGGGGCGCAACGGCCACCACCATGGTGCACACGGTGGCGATGAGCAGGAGGCAGGAGGTGAATTTTGTCATGGNCGAAAGGACTGTTGAACCCACAATACTACGGAATTTTGGCGACGTAGAGGGTGNGAACCTCGTCCGTTTGTGGAATGCGTTGGCCTGTGCCAAGGCGCGGCCNGACCTCGGACAATAAGCCCGAAGTTTGTNCGTACCAAGACCCATGGGATTGAACATGATTGTGCCAATGCTTCTCGCGAATTTGCAGGCGTTTTTGCCTTCGAATGCCTTGCCCAAGACAAGGTTGTTCACATGGAAACGTGGGCGGAGGGTGTTGTCGTATGCCGTGGCGGCGGTGTTGATGCCCTCCGGGATGTCTGGCGCCCAAGCCCAAATCGTGCTTGATCTCGACCGAACATGGTCGGAAGACGAAGTTGTTCGTATCCTGAAAGCCCAGCCTTGGAACCCCACCATGGCGGTCGTTCATGGCATGGAGTCACCTTGGCCTGACGTGGAAGTGTTGGACGAGCGGATGGAATGGGCCACGTGCTCTGGGGAATTGGAGGCCCTCTTGCTGCAAATCAATCCATCCAAACGTCCCCAACCTTGGCGATGGACGGCCCAATCTTCTCATGGTCAATCGAGGGTTGTGGGCGAGGGCCAGGCGCTGCGATGGGACGGCGAACAATGGCAAAGGTTGGTCCGCATCGAGGCGACGCTNGGGNCATCTCCCATGGCCNTGAACCGTGNAACGAGGGAGTGGCCGACCGCCAGCGTTCGCGCNGAGGGCACGTGGTTGGCGTTCGCGACCACCCAAGAAGGGGTNCACTGCCTCGGCTACGACGAACTGGTGGAGGCTGGCGTCCAGCCGGACACCTTGGATGTGTTGGGNCTGCGNTTGTTTGGCCACGGAGGNGGNAACTTGCCAATCGACAACGACGCNGACCGTCCGTTGGACATGCCGCAGCAACGTGTGNTGTGGCGTGGGTTGGNCGATGGGTCCTTNGACCCNGGAGACGAGGTGTGTTGGCATGCACGTTCCCACGAGCGCTGGAATTGGACGGCCGAAGACGGCTGGCGGCACACGTCGCCCCATTGGGGAGACACGGCGAAGTGGCATTTGCGGTTGGACGCTCCGCCGGAATTGCCCCTAACAGCCATGGAGACGTCCCAGGGTTTCGAGGGCGAAGTGGCTGAAACGCGCACCACGCATCGCGCTCGAGGGGTGGAGGAGACGCACGATTTTAACTTGATCAAGTCTGGGCGGAATTGGTTTGGAGACCGGTTGAGTGCGCTGGGAGCCAACGTCAAGGCCTACAACATTCCGGTGGCCTCCCCTGTGGTTGGGGAGCCAGCGCAAATTCGGTTTGCGGCAGCCATGCGCACGGCTGGCAGCGGCACGGGCTCAGAGCTGAAGTACGATTGGGAAGGGGAGAGCGTGTCCCTGACAGACAGCCCCTTGTCTCCGTCGTCGTTGTCGTTTGCGGGGTACCGGAGTGGCGCCCTCGAAGCGCCGATGCCTGCGGAGGGATTGCAAGTCTTGGCCACACTCAACCCTGGGACTGACGACAGCAACGCGTGGATGGACTTTTTGGCCTACGAAGTCCCACAACACCTGGAATACCAGGGGGGACAAATGCCTGTCAACGGCCTGCCGCTGGATGGGGACGGTCTTGGCGCGAAGTACCGGTTGACGTTGCCGTTCAGCCCGGTCGAGGAAGTCTGGGACGTGACCGATCCCTTGGAGGTGAAGCGCGTGGATTTGGCCGCGGAAGGCAACGCGGTGACATGGACGTCTTCCGCCACCGAAGTCAAGCGTTTCTGCGCATTTCGGTGGGGTTCAGCCCTTCGGCCAGACGTTCTGGGACCGGTCGCCAACAGCAATTTGCACGGGTTGGGCGAGACGAACTACGTGATCGTCACCGTTCCAGAGCTGCAAGCGCCAGCGGATTCCCTTGCGGCGTTGCATGCGGCGTTGGGCAAACGTGTGGCCGTGGTGCAGCAACAGGACGTGTTCGACGCGTTCAACAGCGGGGTGTCCGACCCCACCGCCATCAAGATGTTGATGATGATGTTGCGCGACCGGGCGTTGCAAAGCGACGGTGCCATCGCGCCGCCCAGACATCTGTTGCTGATGGGGGACGCGTCCTACGAGAACCGAAACGTGCAGGGCCGCGGAAGCACCGTGGTGGCACACTACTCGCAGGAGAGTTTGATCACCACCACGAGCTACAGCTCGGACGACTACTTCGCGTTGACGGCAGAAGGGCAGGGTGAACGCCCTGAGGACCTCTTGCAACTTGGCGTGGGGCGCATTCCGGCGCCGGATGTGGATGCGGCGTGGGCCGTGGTCGGAAAAGTGGCCACGTACCTCGGTTTTGAAGAGGGCGACCAGGACGCGGCGTCGTGTTTGGACCCCAACGGCAGCAGCTCGTTTGGGCCATGGAGAAACCGGATTTTGTTCGTGTCCGACGACCAAGACGGCAACAACCTCGACGGCCACCGTTACATGGAAAACAGCGAGACGCACAGCCTCACCATCCAGAACAACCACCCGGCCTACGACGTCCTGAAAGTGTATCCGGACGCCTACGTCCAAACCAACACCCCGGGCGGCGAACGCTACGTGGACGCCACCGCGGAAATNGCGAGGCGTGTGGACGAAGGGGCCTTGATCGTGAACTACATCGGTCACGGGGGCGAGCGTGGATGGGCCCATGAGCGCATCCTCAATTTGGAGACGATTCAGTCGTGGANCAACCGCCGCCGCTTGCCGGTTTTCATGACGGCGACTTGCGAGTTGTTCAGGCATGACGACCCAGAGACCTACTCCGCAGGAGAGGCCATCTTGTTCAACCCCGACGGTGGGGCGGTGTCCCTGTTGACCACCACCCGAACGGTGTACAGTGCTGGCAACCAACAGGTCAACAGGGCATTTTTTGAGACGGCCTTGGACGAAGGCGACGGCAGCCGNTGCTTGGGNGACATTTACTTGGCGACCAAAAACTCGGAGACCATCACCTCGCACACCAACGCNCGNAACTTCAGCCTGATGGGGGACCCGGCCTTGGCTTTGGCCTACCCCAAGCATCAGGTNCACTTCACNGAGGTGCCNGACACCTTGCGNTCCCTCGACCGCGTGGTTGTGAAGGGATTCGTGGGCGACGCCGCNGGCAATGTGCTGNCGGNTTTCAACGGGGTGGTGGTGCCGACGGTGTTNGACAANAAGGCCACCGTGACGACCCTGGACAACGACGCGTCGGAAGGGCCGTTCACCTACCAAGTGTTCCAAAACATCCTGCACAAAGGCTTGGCGTCCGTGGCGGACGGCTTGTTTGAGTTCGAATTCATCGTCCCTCGGGACATCGACTTCAGCTACGGGACAGGGCGCATCAGCTGCTACGCGCTCGGCGGTGGTGAAGACGCGCACGGCTCGGTGGAGGACTTNGTGGTGGGTGGTGTCTCGGCGGANCCCNTTCAGGACGACTTGGGGCCAGAGATTCAANTGTACATCAACGACAGCCTGTTTCGNGCGGGCGACNTGGTCCACGAGGACCCTTGGCTCTTCGCCCGGATTTTCGACGAAAGCGGCATCAACACGTCAGGTCTTGGCATTGGGCATGACGTCAAGGCGGTGCTGGACGGTGAAACGGCNGCACCCTTTGTGTTGAACGAATACTTCACGTCGGATTTGGACACCTACACCAAGGGGTCCATCCGCTTCCCGTTTGCCAATTTGGAAGAAGGCCGCCACGAGTTGGAATTGAAGGTGTGGGATGTGGCCAACAACAGCGCCACTGCAAGCACGCACTTCGTGGTGTCCAGCTCCTTGGAGGTGGCCTTGGTGGAGGTGTTGGCCTACCCCAACCCGACGACGGACCGGGTGACATTTCGCATGGCGGGCAACCAAGCGTGCCGGGCGGCCAACGTCCACCTGGACGTCTTCGATTTGGCTGGCGCCCGCGTCCACAGCATGGATTTTGAAGGGGAAGTGTTGGGCTTCCGAGACGACGTNATGACCTGGAACTTGCAACCTTCATCGGGGACGNCCGTACGACATGGCGTCTACCTTTTCCGTGTGACGTGGGAAAATGAATTTGGTCAATCCGCACAATACGCCGACAAATTGGTCGTTCTTCGCCCCGAGTGAATCTCATGCCCCGTTCTAAATTTGGCAGCATCCAGATGAAGCATCTCCTTTCCACCGTCCTCCTGGCGCTCGTTGTGTGCGCAGGATTTTTGACCAGCGCGCCTGCTTTGGGCCAAATCGAAGAGGATCCAACGCAACTACTTCAGCTCAACACGATCACCACGGCTGTGCCTTTCTTGATGATCGCGCCTGACTCCCGTTCNGGAGCCATGGGAGATGTGGGTGTGGCCTTGAGCCCCGACGCCAACAGCTTGCACTGGAACCCGGCCAAGATGGCGTTTTCTGAGAATGAAGTGGAGATGAGCTTGAGCTACGCCCCCTGGCTGCGTGCGCTTGTGGACGACATGAACTTGGCCTACGTCAGTTCAGTGCGACGTCTGAACAAGCGCCAAGCGTTCGGGGTGGCCTTGAGGTACTTCAGCTTGGGCAACATCACGTTCACCGACGAAGTGGGCACCACCATCCGAGATTTCCAGCCTGCCGAATTGAGCTTGGATGGAGGCTTTTCTCAAAAGTTCACCGACAAGTTCAGTGGCGGATTCTCTGCGCGGTTCATCCACAGCAACCTGACTGGAGGGACTTCTGTGCAAGGCGCGGACAGCCGTCCTGGCATCTCTGTGGCGGCCGACCTCAGCATGTACTACGTGAACGACCGTGCCAATTGGGGAAAAAAGGANGGCATTTTCAGCTGGGGCATGAACATGAGCAACCTCGGGGCGAAGATGTCNTACACCGAAACGGCGGCCCGGGACTTCATCCCGAGCAACCTTCGTTTGGGGGCCGCGTACGAAACCATCCTCGACGACTACAACAGCCTGACCATCGCAATCGACGCCAACAAGCTGCTTGTGCCCACCCAGCCCATCTACGACTTGGACGACCCCACTCTCATCGTGAGCGGGATGGACCCCAACGTGGGTGTGGCCAACGGCATCGTCCAAAGCTTTTACGACGCTCCTGGCGTGGTCACCTTCGACAACGAGGGCAACGCCACGGTGCTTGAGGGCAGCGTGCTCAAGGAAGAGCTTCGCGAAGTCAACTTGGGCCTTGGCATGGAATACGACTTTGCCGACGTGTTTGCCTTCAGAACAGGNTACTTCTACGAGCACTTCAGCAAAGGCAACCGCCAGTTCATCACCCTGGGTGCCGGNATNAAGTACACGGTGTTNACGGTGGATTTGAGCTACCTCATCAGCACCACGCAGCAAAATCCTTTGGCCAACACCCTGCGCTTCAGCCTGCGGTTGCAGTTCTCGGATTTGGCTGAATTTGCCCAGGACGGCGAATGAGCTTCCGCATTGGGTACGGTTACGACGTTCACCAACTTGCGGAAGGCGAGGATTTGGTGATCGGAGGGCTGGTGATTCCCCACACGAAGGGTTCCGTGGGCCACAGCGACGCCGATGTGTTGCTGCATGTGATGTGCGACGCCATGCTCGGCGCCCTTGCGCTCGGTGACATTGGCACCCACTTTCCAGACACCGATCCTGCGTACAAAGGCATCGACAGCAAGATTCTGTTGAAACGCACCTGGGACCTCGTTCAATCGAAGGGTTGGACCCTGGCCAACATGGACACCACCGTGTGCCTGCAGCAGCCCAAATTGAAGCCCCACATCCCGGCCATGCGTGCCTGCGTGGCGGACATTTTGGGCGTGGACGTGGCCCGCATTGGAATCAAGGCCACCACCACCGAGAAGCTCGGATTTGTGGGCACCGAAGAAGGCATTTCAGCCCACGCTGTGGTGCTGCTCGAGAAGGCCGACTGAGCCTCAGCCTTGCTGCTCTTCGAAGTGGCCCGGCTCCTTGTCCCCTGAGAAGTGAATCTTCAAGTTGGCCGTGTCGCGCAACAAATCGACTTTGCCAATCTCCAACCGCACGATGCTGACGCCTGTGCGACGTTCGAGGTCTGCAATGAGTTCGGCGCGCTTGCCTTCGTGGAGTAGGTCGATGCGGTCGTACACCACCATTTTGGTGGCGAGGTGTTCCACAAACCACAACCGTTCCAGCACCCACGCGAGCACCCAAATCAGCGCGTTGGCCAGGGCAATTTCCACCCACGACGCAGCGACGGGGGCCAAGGCATTGATGACNGCCAGCGCAATGACGATGAAGAGGTACGTCATTTCCCGGATGGGGATGGCGTTGGTGCGGTACCGGATGATGCCGAAAATGGCAAACAAGCCCAGGGCAAACGCCAAGTCGATTTCAACCCCTGCCAGCAAGCGGCACAGCAAGAACACGGCCGTCGACACCAACATGAAGGTGAAGACGAAGTCCCGTCGTTTGGCGGCCATGTGGTAAATGAATCGAACCACCACAAGCGAGGACACCAGGTTGAGTCCAAACAAGGCCAGCAGGCCGGTCCATCCTTCCAAGGCGCTCAGCGCCGTCAGCAACACGTTCAACATCATCTCAAGATCGATTGGGGTGCAAAGGTCGGGTTTGCCGCCAAACTCTCGGCACGCGACATGTCGCGCAGCGCGGGGCGGTAGGTTTTGAAGTCCAAATCTGGCTGCAGGGTTTGACGTCCCAACAGGTACTTGGACATGCGAAGGGGCCTGCCAAGAGGACCTCGGCGTTCAGGGTGGCTGCGGAGCGCTTGGATCAAGGAACCCTGGTGGTTCACGCTGTTTTGCTTCCACTCGACCACAGAAACGTGGGCCAAGGGCGCGTGCCAACCCTCGTCAGCCCCTGGGGTTTTGAATTCCACCCCCAGGTCAAAGGTCAACCGCTCGCCTTCCTTCAGATCCACCAGGGTGAACCGCTCAAAGCGACTCTCGAGCACAGGGGAAAGTTGCAAGGCGATGTCTCCGAGGTGGCGGTGCAGGAACTCCCGCTCAGCGTCATTCAGCGGGGCGTCCCAGGTGGCGACATTTCGAACGACACGGTGCTTGGCGGTCTTGCCATAAACGTCGCGCAGTTTGACCTCGAGAAAGGTGACTTCGGTGTTGGTGTAGTGCCGAATGCGCACCTTGAAACGGGACGTCTTGCCCCGCACGTGTTGTTGCACACAAACGTTGTCCGCCGAGTCGAAATAGAGGTTTTGGTAGGTCGTGGACAAGCTGTTGGCGATGGACAGCACCGCGTGGTTGGGCAATTGGGTCAACGTGTGACTCAGCCAATGTTCAGGCACCAAGAACTTGGAATCGTATCGGTCCATCAGGGCCACCGATTCAATGTCTTCCAACCCCAAGTGGGGTCGGCCGTTCATAAAGTCCAAGAGGTGCATGCCGGTGTTGCGAAGGTAAGGTGTGCCCCAAGAAGACGAGCTGGATGTCGAAAGGTTGAGTGTGTCCTAAGGACACGATGTTCGCTGCGGGCCTGGCCGTGCCCCACGGCCGGTGCGCAGGTGAGGCTCCGCGTTATATTTGGGCACATTCAGATTGTCGATGGCTACATCTCAACCCACCACCGCTGCAGCGCCCAAAAAGCCTGCAAAAGCGCGCGGAAAGGCCGCTTCAGCGAAGTCGTCTTTGCCGCATTCTCAAGACACCTACACACGCTGGTTCCGTGAAATGTACCTCATGCGGAAGTTTGAGGAACGCTGCGGTCAGCTCTACATCCAACAGAAATTTGGAGGTTTCTGCCACTTGTACATTGGACAAGAAGCTGTGCTTTCGGGCATGCGGGAAGCCGTCCGTCCCACCGACCGTGTCATCACCGCCTACCGCGACCACGCACACCCTCTGGTGTTGGGCACCGACCCCAAGTATGTGATGGCGGAGATGTACGGCAAGAAGACCGGCACCTCCAAGGGAAAGGGCGGCTCCATGCACATGTTTGACAAAGAGCGCAACCTCTTTGGCGGCCACGGCATCGTGGGTGGGCAAATCGGCCTGGGTGCNGGCATCGCCTTCGCCGACAAGTACCGCAANGAAGACCACGTNACAGTGTGCTTCATGGGNGACGGNGNGGCGCGTCAGGGCATGTTGTACGANACGTTCAACATGGCCATGACCTGGAANCTCCCTGTGATTTTCGTNATNGAGAACAACCAGTACGCCATGGGCACGTCNGTGGAGCGNACGTCCAATGTGACCGACCTGAAGACCTTGGGTGCGAGTTTCGAGATGCCTTCCGCGACNGTGGACGGCATGAGCCCNGAGGCCGTGTGNGCNGCCATTGCTGAGGCGGCNGAACGCGGCCGCAAAGGCGNNGGTCCCACNNTGTTGGACATCCAGACTTACCGCTTCAAAGGGCACAGCATGAGCGACCCTCAGAAGTACCGCACCAAGGACGANGTGGCGTCGTACGTCGAGCGTGACCCCATCGGTCACGTGCGCTCGGTGTTGCTTGACAACAACTGGGCCACCGAGGAGTCGTTGAAGGCGGTGGAGAAAGAAATCAAAGCCCAAGTGGAGGAGGCCATCAAGTTTGCGGAGGAGAGCCCCCTTCCCGACCCGTCCGAGTTGTACGAGGACGTGTACGTTCAAACCGATTACCCATTTGTGAAGGACTGATTCCATGGCTGAAATCATTCGCATGCCCAAACTCAGCGACACCATGACCGAAGGGGTCGTGGCTGAGTGGCACAAAAAAGTTGGAGAGGAGGTGGAAAGCGGCGAGCTCCTGGCTGAGATCGAGACCGACAAGGCCACCATGGAATTTGAATCCTTCCAAGACGGCGTCCTGTTGCACATCGGCGTTGAAAAAGGGGGCACCGCCCCCGTGGACAGCGTCCTTTGCATCCTCGGAGAGGAAGGAGAGGATTTTGCCGAGCTGCTTGCGTCTGCCGACGCGGCTGAGGCGCCGGCCAAGGAACAGGTGCCCGCTCCCGCGCCTGCACCGGCTCCTGCCCCAGCGCCCGCCCCTGTGGCGGCGGCAGCACCGGCTCCAGCACCTGCCCCAGCAGCAGCCCCGGCGCCCCGCGCAGCGGCGCCTGCCCCTTCTGTGGTGAACGAGCGGGTCAAAGCCTCTCCCTTGGCCAAGCGATTGGCCGAAGAGCGCGGGTTGAGCTTGAGCTTGATTCCCGGTTCAGGAGAAGGAGGTCGCATCGTCAAGCGCGACGTGGAAGCCTTCGTGGGTGGCGTGTCGTCTGCAGCCAACGCGGTGGAGCGCTTCAGCGAGGTGGGTGTGTCTCAGATGCGCAAGACGATTGCACGTCGTTTGGCCGAGAGCAAGTTCACGGCGCCTCACTTCTACTTGAGTGTGACCATCGACATGGGCGCAGCCATGACGGCCCGCAAGGCCATCAACGACCGCGGCCCGCACCGCGTGAGCTTCAACGACATGGTCGTGAAAGCCGTGGCCATCGCCTTGAAGAACCACCCTGCGGTGAACAGCAGCTGGTTGGAGGACCGCATTCGGTACAACGAGCACGTCCACATCGGTGTGGCCGTGGCGGTCGAAGACGGTTTGCTCGTGCCTGTGGTGCGTCACGCGAACGCGAAGTCGTTTGGCGAAATCGGCACGGAAGTGCGCGAGTTTGCGCAGAAGGCGAAGGACAAGAAGTTGCAGCCCAGCGATTGGGAAGGCAACACGTTCACCATCTCCAACCTCGGCATGTTTGGCATCGAGGACTTCACGGCAATCATCAACCCGCCTGACGCGTGCATCCTCGCGGTGGGTGGCATCCAGAATGTCCCAGTCGTCAAGGACGGTGCGGTGGTTCCAGGCCACACGATGAAAGTCACCTTGAGCTGTGACCACCGCGTGGTGGACGGCGCCACAGGTGCGGCCTTCTTGAACGAGGTGAAGCAAAACTTGGAGAATCCGGTCTTGATGTTGGTCTGACCGGAGGTCGGGCGTAGCTTGCCATGACATGGCAGACGTGCGTCCATCCACCCCCCTTGAATTTCTCAAAGGCGTCGGGCCCAAACGGTCCGACGCCCTTGTTTCTGAGCTTGGGCTGAGGACCTGCATGGACCTTGTCCTGCACTTGCCATTCCGGTACGAGGACCGCAGCCAGTTCGTGGGCATCGGCGACATTCAAGGGGAGCACGTCGCGGTGCAAATGCAGGGTGTCATCACCCATGCCAACGAAGTGCGCAGGGGCCGAGGCAGCCGCTTGGTGGCGACGTTTGACGACGGAGAGCGCACGATGGAGCTTCAATGGTTTCGCGGGGCCCAGTGGATCATGCGCAACTTGCCTGTGCAGAAACAGGTGGTCATTTACGGCAAGCCCAAGTTGTACAAGGGCAAATGGAGCATCGCCCATCCGGAGGTGGAGCTCCTGACCCAATTTGAAATGCGGGGGGGCGACGGGTTGAACCCCGTGTACCCAAGCACAGAAAAACTCGCCCGCCAAGGGTTGAACAGCGCAGGGCTGGCCAAACTCATTCGGAACGTGGTGTCGCAAGTCACCCCCGCGTTGACTGAAACGCTGCCCGCCAGCGTGGTGTCCAAGATGAAGTTGCTGGGCCGGGCCGAGGCCATGAAACTCGTCCACAGCCCCAAGCGTCCTGAAGACGCCCAAGCGGCCCAAACCAGGCTGCGCTTCGAAGAGCTGTTCTTGCTCCAACTGAGCTTGCTTCAGCACAAGAACAAGGTCACCAAGGACCTGCCGGGCGTTCGGTTTGAGCAAGTCGGCGAGTCCTTCAACCAGTTCTTTCACGAGAAGCTCCCCTTCGAGCTGACGGGCGCCCAAAAGCGGGTGCTGCGGGAGATTCGGGCCGATTTGAACACCGGCCGCCACATGAACCGCCTGCTTCAAGGCGACGTGGGCAGCGGCAAGACGGTGGTCGCGCTGTTGACCGCACTGTTGGCCAAAGACAATGGATACCAGGCGGCGATCATGGCGCCCACCGAGATTTTGGCGCAGCAGCACCTCGAAGGGTTGAGGGAGATGCTCGGAGACATGCCCGTTCGTGTGGAACTCTTGACGGGGTCGGTCAAGGGCAGCGCGCGCCGTGAGATTTTGGAGGCCCTGGAGGCTGGGGAGGTGGACATTTTGGTGGGGACCCACGCGTTGATTGAACCCAAGGTGGTGTTCCACAGGCTGGGTCTGGCGGTCATCGACGAGCAGCACCGCTTCGGGGTGGCCCAGCGCGCCAAGCTTTGGAAAAAGGCGAAGGTGGCCCCCCACATCCTGGTGATGACGGCGACCCCCATTCCCCGAACGCTCGCCATGACGGCGTACGGCGACTTGGACTCGAGCGTGCTGGACGAGTTGCCCCCGGGTCGGAAGCCCATCCAAACCGTGCACCGCACCGACGCATCGCGGTTGGGGGTGTTTCAATTTTTGGAAGACCAAATCGCCGAAGGGCACCAGATTTACATGGTGTATCCGCTCATTGAGGAGAGCGCGACCCTCGACCACAAAGACTTGATGGACGGCTACGAAAGCATCGTCCGCCGCTTTCCCATGCCGGACTACCAAGTCGCCATCCTGCACGGCCGGATGAAGCCGGAAGACAAGGCTTGGGAAATGGACCGTTTCGCCAAAGGCCAAGCCCAAATTCTGGTGGCGACCACCGTCATTGAAGTGGGGGTGAATGTGCCCAACGCCAGCGTGATGGTGATCGAGAGTTCAGAGCGGTTTGGCCTGTCTCAACTGCACCAATTGCGCGGACGCGTGGGCCGGGGTGCCAGCCAGAGCTACTGCATTTTGATGTCGAAGGCCGAATTGGGTGCGGACGCCCGGCGCCGGCTTGAGACGATGTGCCGAACCAACGACGGGTTTGAAATTGCCGAAGTCGACATGGAGCTGCGCGGTCCGGGCGACGTGATGGGCACCCAGCAAAGCGGCGTGCCCGATTTGAAGGTCGCCGATTTGGTCCGCGACCGTCCCCTGCTGACCAGCGCGCGCCATTTGGCCGAGGAGGTCCTCGATGCCGACCCCAACTTGATGCAACCGGCCCATCTTCCGCTGCGGGAAGCGTTGGAAACTGCGTTGAAAGCCCGAAGCAACTGGGGCCGAATTTCCTGAGCTTCCTGTCGAACTTGGCCGCATGAAAGCGTGGGTGTTTCCGTGTGTGGCGGCGTTGTTGGCCGGCCTTGCGTGGGCCTGGTATCAAGCCAGCCCTGCGCCCGTGGGCGAGGCGGAAAACCCCATGTTTTGGGCGTCCGACCAGTGGACGGAGTGGCGCGTTGTGCCCTTGGAAGAAGGGGAAGGTGTTCAGCGCGTGTTCCGCGACTCAAATGGATTGGAAGTGGTCCATGTGGTGACACCGGGGGAATCCCTGCCTTCGGATGTGGCCCAAAAGCCATGGCGAGGAGGGTGGCTTCAGGGTGCACCGGAGGCGTTGGACGCATGGGTGGAAGATCCTGGGACGATGGCCGCGCATTGGCGCGAGGAACCCGGGTTCAACGTGTCGCTTGTGCGGACGCTTGGGGGATGGGTGTGGCGTGGAAGCGGGACGGTNGTNTGGCGTGAATCNGGGTNGATTGCCGGCGNGGGNGAGGTGTGGCTGACGTCCAGTTTGCCAGAGCCNTGGTGGNCAGGNCCGCGCGGGTGGGCGCCTTGGTCCGAAGCNGNNCNCACCCCAGAAGANCAGCTCCTGGCTGCGGGGATTCCNGTGGAACCGTGGGCCACCCGCTGGGAAGGGGGCGGACGCTTCNNGTTGGAGGATCCGTTGGTTTGGCAAAACGACGTCGACAGGTTGACCATTGAGCACGGCTGGGATGTGGAATGGAAGGACGACGGCATTGTGGTGAACGGTGATCCGTCGTGGGCATGGACGAGGTCCGATGCCGGAGGCCAGGCCCAATTCGACGGCGACACATGGGCATTCAGTTCATCTCCGCGGGCTGGATTGTGGTCACAACGAGATACGCGGCAAGGTTCTGTTGCTGCGGAGTCGTCGTCGACGTCCATGGCAACCGCCGTGGCCGCAGGCGTGCCAGGGACGCTGGGGGCCGTGTGCAACCACAGGACCAAGCAAGACATGGACGTGGTCCATGCCGAGGGGAAGGTGACGGCGTTGGACGTGAACGGCGACGAGGTTTGGTCTGTCGAGGCGGAGGTGCCGATGGGCAGGGTGGAAGACATCGACATCTACGCCAATGGGAAATGCCAAGCCATGTTCTGCACAGAAGAAGCCCTTCACCTCGTCGACGTCAAAGGCCGTGAAGTCTCTGGCTTCCCTCTGAAGCCCCGGCGCGGGACATGGACTGCATGGGCGTTGGTGGATTACGACAGCAACCGGAAGTACCGCTACCTCTTGGCGTCCAGCGCCACGGGCTTGGTGGAGAACAAGCGCCGCGAAGGGGAGACCACCCCAGGGTGGACCCACAAACCAGCCGCCAGCGTGGACGTTCAATCGCCGGTGCGGCACATCCAGCACCTCAGGTTGGGCTCGCGCGATTACATCTACGTCGGCCGGGAAGACGGCCAGGTGGAGCTCCTCAAGCGCAATGGAAGCACCCGTGCCCAAACCCCGGTGCGTGTCCACGCCTCGCACCCGCCCGTCTTTCGAAAAGGCTCAGGCCTGGACAACACCTCGGTGCTGTTCATCGACGCCACCCAGCACGTTCGGGAATTCACCTTGGGGCAAGGCGCGGAGGTGGGCATCTCGGGGTTGACCCGGGCGGATCGCCTCGAATGGAGGGACGTGGACGGGGACGGGGTGGACGACTTGGTCACCACCTGGAAAGGAGAATCGACAGCTTGGGACGCCCGCAACAACCCGATCAGTCTGCCAGGACGGCGCGACTGATGACGATTTTTTGGACCTCTGACGTGCCCTCGTAGATCTGGGTGATTTTGGCGTCACGCATCAAACGCTCGACGTGGTACTCCTTCACGAAGCCGTAGCCTCCGTGGATTTGCACGGCTTCCACCGTTTGCTTCATCGCCACGTCCGACGCGTAGAGCTTCGCCATGGACGAGGCCAAATCGTAATTCTCTCCCGCATCCTTCAGCGCCGCCGCCTTGAGGCAGAGCAAACGCGCCGCCTCAATTTGGGTGGCCATGTCCGCGAGCTTGAATGAAATGGCCTGGTGCTTGTGGATTTCCTTGCCAAATGCCTTGCGCTCCTTGGAGTAGGCCAAGGCCAATTCCAACGCGCCTGACGCGATTCCGAGGGCTTGGGCGGCGATGCCGATGCGTCCTCCGCTTAAGGTCTTCATGGCAAACTTGAATCCGAAGCCATCCTCGCCAATGCGGTTCTCCTTGGGGACCTTCACGTCCTGGAACATCAAGGTGTGCGTGTCCGACCCCCGAATGCCCAACTTGTCTTCCTTGGCGCCCAATTGGAACCCGGGCATGTCGCGCTCCACAATGAGGGCGTTGATGCCGCGGTGGCCTTTCTCAGGGTCGGTTTGGGCGATCACCAGGTACGTGGATGCGCTGCCGCCGTTGGTGATCCAGTTTTTGGTGCCGTTCAGAAGGTAATGGTCGCCCATGTCCACGGCCGTGGTGCGCTGGGAAGTGGCGTCAGAACCGGCTTCAGGTTCCGAGAGGCAGAACGCCCCGATTTTTTCGCCTGAGGCGAGGGGCACGAGGTACTTCTCCTTTTGAGCTTCCGTACCGAACTCCTGCAAGCCGTAACAGACCAAAGAGTTGTTGACGCTCATGCACACGCTGGCGGACGCGTCGATCTTGCTGATCTCTTCCATGGCCAACACGTAGCTCACCGTGTCCATGCCGGACCCTCCGTACTTGGGGTCCACCATCATGCCCATGAAACCCAATTCGCCGAGTTGGCGGATTTCGTCGGCTGGGAATCGTTGTTCGTTGTCGCGTTCAATGACGCCGGGCTTGAGAACGTTTTGTGCGAAGTCACGTGCGGCGTCGCGCACGGCAAGCTGTTCTTCGGTGAGGTTGAGGTTCATTGCCTTTGGTCGTGGAAGAAGTGTTCTGTCAGGAAGGGCAGGGTCGTACTTTTCGGCCCATGTTTCGCGAAGATACATGGAGGTGCCCTCCCGATGGTTGGCTCTGCCTGGGGTTGATGAGTGGGACGTCCGTGGATGGCTTGGACGTGGCCGTGGTCCGCGTTCACGCCGAGCACAGGACGGGTTTTGCTTCAAGCCCCAGCGCCCA
>PBWG01000039.1 GCA_002729115.1 Crocinitomicaceae bacterium
GTCTCCAAGCCGGCTTTGCATGCGTCCACGTCTTGGGCGGCGTGCGCCTTCTTGAGGCTCTCGAGGGCCTCGTTGATGGGCGCCATCTTCTCTGCAGGAATCTTGTCGCCAAACTCCTTGAGCTGCTTCTCGGTTTGGAACACCATGCCGTCGGCCTGGTTGAGGACGTCTGCGCGCTCCTTGGCTTGGGCGTCCGCGTCGGCGTTGGCCTCGGCGTCTGCCTTCATGCGTGCGATTTCATCGTCGCTCAAGCCGCTTGACGCTTCAATCTTGATGCTCTGCTCCTTGCCGGTGGCTTTGTCCTTGGCGCTCACGTTGATGATGCCGTTCGCGTCGATGTCGAAGGTCACCTCGATCTGAGGCACGCCCCGTGGGGCAGGGGGGATGTCCGCCAAGTGGAAGCGGCCGATGGTCTTGTTGTCGGCAGCCATGGAGCGCTCGCCCTGCAACACGTGGATTTCCACGCTGGGCTGGTTGTCGCTCGCCGTGGAGAAGGTCTCGGACTTCTTGGTGGGGATGGTGGTGTTGGACTCGATGAGCTTGGTGAACACGCCGCCCATCGTCTCGATGCCCAAAGAAAGCGGGGTCACGTCGAGGAGCAACACGTCCTTCACGTCGCCAGTCAACACGCCGCCTTGGATGGCCGCGCCCACCGCCACAACTTCGTCGGGGTTCACGCCCTTCGAGGGCTCCTTGCCGAAGTAGGCTTTCACAGCGTCTTGCACGGCAGGGATGCGCGTGGAACCACCCACGAGGATGACTTCGTCGATGTCGCCCTTGTCGAGGCCTGCGGCCTTCAAGGCGCTCATGCATGGCTCGATGCTGCGCTTGACGAGGGAGTCCACCAACTGCTCAAACTTCGCGCGGCTCAGGCTGCGCACCAAGTGCTTGGGCACGCCGTCCACGGGCATGATGTAAGGAAGGTTGATCTCGGTGCTGGTGGTGCTGGAGAGCTCAATCTTCGCCTTCTCAGCCGCTTCCTTCAAGCGCTGGAGCGCCATCGGGTCCTTGCTCAAGTCGAGGCCGCTGTTCTCGCTTTTGAACTCGTCCACGAGCCACTCGATGATGGCCTGGTCGAAGTCGTCGCCGCCGAGGTGGGTGTCTCCGTCTGTGGAGAGCACTTCGAAAACGCCGTCGCCCAACTCGAGGATGCTCACGTCGTGGGTGCCACCTCCGAGGTCAAACACCACAATCTTCTGGTCTGTCGACTTCTTGTCGAGGCCGTACGCCAACGCCGCCGCGGTGGGCTCGTTGATGATGCGCTTCACCTCGAGGCCTGCGATCTCGCCCGCCTCCTTGGTGGCTTGACGCTGGCTGTCGTTGAAGTACGCAGGAACGGTGATGACCGCACCGGTCACCTCTTGGCCGAGGTACTCTTCCGCCGTGCGTTTCATCTTCTGAAGGGTCATGGCCGAGATCTCCTGCGGGGTGTACTTGCGGCCGTCGATGGCCACACGTGGGGTGTTGTTTTCGCCCTTGACCACTTGATAGGCCACGCGGCCAGCTTCCTTCTCCACTTCGCTGAAGCTCGAGCCCATGAAGCGCTTGATGCTGGAAATGGTCTTGGTGGGGTTGGTGATGGCTTGACGCTTCGCAGGTTCACCCACTTTGCGCTCACCACCGTCGATGAAGGCCACCACAGAAGGGGTGGTGCGCTTGCCTTCACTGTTGTTGATGACCACCGGTTCGTTGCCTTCCATCACTGCCACGCAGCTGTTGGTTGTCCCGAGGTCAATGCCAATGATTTTGCTCATGTTGAGAAATTAGAATGGTTGATTTTGACCTTCCCAGACCAAATCCGGTGCCAACCGCATTTCCCCGTGCCAAGTGTGCCATCCTGACAACGGCGGCCGCGCAGACCTGCCAAACTGGCTGACAGGTTGTCCGAATCCGGCCAGTCTTGCCACCCGCGCTCAGGACGCGGTCATCCAGCGGCGCACCTCTTCGAAGTGGGCCGCCGCATGCCACATGCGTGTTCCGTACCAACTGAAGGCCTCGCCGTCCACGAGCATGAACTGGCGGCCGGGTTGGGCGTTTTCAAGCGCCTCGAGGTGCTTGGCGGCGAAGGGAAACGGCTCGGAGGGCAGGAGCCACCGCCCGGCGTGCTGAACGCCCGCGGCTTCGTCGTCGCCCAAGTTGGGGTAGCGGCCGGCCTGCGCCAGTTTTTTCGACGGAAGGTCGGCCACGGCGTTGTGGATGCCCCAATGGCGCATGACGTCGTGGATGAACGTGTCGGGTCCTGCCGCCATCCAAGGCTTGGCCCACACGGCGTACGCGGCGCTGCCCACCACAGGCTTGGGGTCGCCCCACGCGTCCCGGATGCGGGCCACCCAGGATTCCGCTTGGGCGACGCGTTCCAGTCGGGCACCGAGGTCAGACATGGCGTCGAAGGCCGCGTCGACGGTGCGGACGTCGGTGACAAGGATGTCGCATGAAGGGGGCAGGAGCGCGGCGAGGCGCTCGAGGTCCTCGCGGGCGTTCTCTTCTTTGTTGGCGACCACGAGGTCAGGTTGGAGTTCCACCACGCGGTCGACATAGACGGTCTTGGTGCCGCCCACGCGGGGAAGGCTTCGGTATGCGGTGTCGGGGCGGACGCAAAATTTGGTTTGGCCCACGACCTCGGCCTGGAGGTCATGCAGGAATTCAGTCCAACTCGGTACCAACGACACCACGCGCATGGCACGAAGGTAGTCCGCTACCTTTGCCGCATGACAGGTCCGGTACGTTTCGCGGTTGTGGGGTGTGGGCACATCGGCAAGCGCCATGTGCAGATGATTCAGGCGCAGCCGGACACCCAGCTCGTGGCCATAGCTGATACCGATCCGGCAGCGCGCTCTGCGGTCGAATCGCCTGCGGCGCACGAGACGCTCACGGCGCTGTTGGCAGAGTGCGGTTCGGAGGTGGATGTGGTGTCGGTGTGCACGCCCAACGGGACGCACGTGGCGTTGGCGTTGGAGGCGGTGCGGGCTGGCAAGCACGTGGTGTTGGAAAAGCCCATGGGCCTGACGACNGACAGCNTGGAGGCGTTGAAAGCAGAANCTGAGGCGCAGGGCGTGACGGTCTTNGGGGTGATGCAGAACAGGTACGCCCCGGCGGCCCAATGGATGAAGCGGGCGAAGGAGGACGGNNCATTTGGCGACGTGCGGCANGTGCACGTGCAGTGCCTTTGGAACNGGGACGAGCGNTACTACACGCCNGGCTCGTGGCGNGGGACCATGGCGTTGGACGGCGGCCCNCTGTTNACCCAGTTCTCGCATTTCTTGGACATCCTGATGTGGGTGTTCGGGGAGGTGGAGGTGACGACCGCAAGGTTCACCAACCAAACCCACCAAGACTCCACGGAGTTTGAGGACGGTGGATCGTTCCAATTCGACCTGCCAGACGGCGGGTGGGGCACGTTCACCTTCAGCACGGCCGTCCCGCACGGCAACTTCGAGAGCAGCATGACGGTCGTCGGTGCCCGAGGGACGGTGCGCATCGGCGGACAATACATGGACCGGTTGGACGAATTTGAGCTGCCGGGGGTGGCGCGTCCGGACATGTCCAATGTGGCGCCGCCCAACGATTACGGCGGGTACAAGGGCTCGGCCAGCAGCCATCACCACGTCTACGACAACGTGGTGGACGTTCTGCTGAATGGGGCGACGGTGGCCACGCCCATCGAGGAAGGGTTGGCTGTGGTGCGTGTCATCGCCCAAGCCCACGCCTTGGGCCGGTCTTGACGACGCTCAATCGTCCGCATCCAACACGCGCGACGGCGTGGTCCACGCGTTCCAAGTCGAGGGAAATACCCACTTGAACCAGGCAGGCGCGCTCACCCAGCGCCGCATGGCCACAGGCACACCTCCAAACTCCGCGTAGAACTTGTCCACTCCAGCATCTTGGCTTCCCCCGAAGTCGAAGGTGGTGGCACGCATGCGCTGGGCGGTTCGCATCGCCTCGCAAAGCATGGCCACGCTGGCACGGCCTGAGTCCTTGGAGCGCTCTTGCCCTCCGAAGGCGTAGACGCACGTGCCGCAAGGCAGCAGCACGAAGCCCCCAGACGCAATGACTTTGCCCTCGGCGTTGGACGCGGTGACGGCGAAGGTCCACGGTTCCGTCGCGAGCCGCTGAAGCAAGGGCGCCAGTCGGCGTTGGTGGCTGGCGAGGCCTTTGCGGTCGCGCGAGGCGGCGTGAAGCCGCTCCATGTGGGACCAGGCGATGGCGTCTTGTCCGGAGTTCACGGCCACCGTGCCGCCTTCCTTCTCGAAGCGCCGTGCTTGCTTCTCCCGTGTCTTGGGCAGGGGAACTTCGCCTTCAATGGGCAAGGTCACTTGCCGGGTGTGCCGGCGCACTTCCGTCCAGCTGTGGGGTGGCTTTAGGTCCGCATGGGCACGCGGGCCCAGGTCGAGGACCTTGGTGGTGTGGGGGAGGAGGGCTGTCCCAGCGAGGAGCGCCCTTTGGGTGACCAAGTCGCCATTCAAGTCGCTGTGCAGCGCCCAGGCGGGCGTGTGCAGCAGGGGCAAGACCCCTTTGAGGCGCCCGGCTGCCAGGGCCAAGTGGCCTTGGGGCAATCGAATGGAGGCGTCGTTTTGCCCCGCCCATGCGGGGGAGGCGAAGCCGGTCAGCGCCATGGACTCAGAGTCCGAGGGAACGCTTCACCGCTTCGTACTCGCGATCGCCACCCACGAAGTCGTCGCCGAGGGCCACCCAAGATTGGGCGGTGGCGCGGTCGCCGAGTTGGTCGAGCGTCTCGATGGTCTTGACGAAGGCGTACTGAAGCAAATCAAGCTGCGACTCGGTCAGGCCGCGGGCCTGTTGGTCGAGCAACAGGTTCTTCGCCTTCTCCCACTGGACGTCGGCGTCGCGGCGGGCCTTGAGGGTCATGTACACGGTGCCAAACATCATGTACGCCGCAGGGTCCTCCTTGTCGAGGCTCGTGAGGTACTTGTAGTAGGACTTGGCCTTGGTGTACTTCTGGTTGTCCATCTCGGTTTCTGCCGCGATGATGGTCTCCTTGCGAATCTCCTCGATGAACTCCTGCTCTTGCGGCACGTACTCCATCTCCTTGTCCTTCTTCACAAACTTGCTCGCGTATTTCAAGCCGTTCTTGAGGGCCTTCAACTTGTCCACTTCGAAGGACTCACGCAAGTCGGGATCGTCGCTGTTGTGGATGCCCATGTACGCCTTGGACATGTACAAGTACGGCATGGGGTGCTTCTTCTGATCGTCGTCCTCGGTGTAGCGGATGGCTTTGTAGAGGACCTTCTCGTACTTCTCGTCCACGATCCACATGAGCAACTCGTTGAGGTCGTCTTCCTCAATCAGGATGGGCTCTTCTTCTTCCTCGTCGCGGATTTGGCCAAACGATGTCTGGGGCGCCCCCAAGGTGAAGGCGCAAGTCGCCAACAAAGCAATCCAAAGGGGGAAGCGGTTCAGTGAGATGTTCATGCGTGCAGGTTTTGAGTTTATGCGCGTCAAGTGCACATTCCGTGCCGAAGATAAGAACGGGCGCTCGGTTGGGCTTGAACCGCAGGGGGAAGCTGGTGTTCCTTTGTCCAAGGTGAAAAAGAAAGCCCAGCCCCGTCCGCACCCAAATGTCCAGGATGTGCACGCGCCCGCNGTGTCGTGGTTTGCGTCGCGGGGCTGGACGCCNCAGCCNTTTCAGTTGGACGTGTGGGAGAGCATGGCAAGGGGAGAAGACGGCTTGTTGCAAGCGCCCACAGGAAGCGGAAAGACCTACGCCGCCATGGGCCACGTCTTGTCTGCCGCCAAGGCGTCGGGTGTCCCCCGTGGCAAAGGGCGACTTCGTCTGCTTTGGATCGCCCCGTTGCGGGCGTTGTCCTCCGACATCGCAGAGGCGGCGCGGGCGATGGTGGACGGGTTGGGGTTGGACTGGGACGTGGGCCGGCGGACGGGCGACACCTCGGCGAAGGAAAANGCCCGNCANAAGAAGACNTTGCCGGAGGTGCTNATCACCACCCCGGAGTCCGTGCACATCCTGATGGCCCAAAAAGGGGGCAGTGGCCGCCTTGCCGACGTCGACGCCATCGTGGTCGACGAATGGCATGAGTTGATTGGCTCCAAGCGCGGCGTTCAAATGGAGCTCGCCATTTCGTGGATCAAGCAGTTGCAACGCAACGCAGGCCGTCCTGAAGCGATGGTGTGGGGCATCAGCGCCACCTTGGCGCAGCCTCGCGAAGCCCTGCGCGCCTTGATTGGGCACGACCGCGGCCACATTGTCCGGGCCGACATCGCCAAAGAGATCCACATCGAGAGCACCATGCCCGGCGCGTTCGATAAGTTGCCGTGGGCGGGCCACATCGGCCTCCAACTCATCGACGGCGTGGTGGACGTCGTGGAGCGGCACAAGAGCACCCTGATCTTCACCAACACGCGCCGTCAAGCCGAGGTGTGGTACCAGGCGCTCCTGGCCGCCAAGCCGGATTGGGCTGGCCTCTTGGCCATGCACCACGGGTCCATCGCCAAGGAGTTGCGCGAGTGGGTGGAGGACGCCCTGCACGACGGCCGCCTGCGCGCGGTGGTGTGCACGGCCTCCCTCGACCTGGGCGTCGACTTCCATCCAGTGGATGCGGTCGTCCAAATCGGCGGCCCCAAGGGTGTCTCGCGCATGATCCAACGCGCCGGCCGAAGCGGCCACCGCCCCGGCGCCGACAGCAAAGTCCACTTCGTGCCCACCCACGGCCTCGAGCTCGTCGAAGCGGCCGCCCTGCGCAAGGCCATCCAACACGGCGACATCGAGCCCAAGGTGCCCCTCATGCTGTGTTGGGACGTCCTCGTCCAGTGGCTCTGCACCCTGGCTGTGGGGGACGGGTTCCACGAGGCCGACGCCCGTGCGTCCGTGCGGGCCACCCACGCCTACGCCGAGATGGAACGGGACGACTGGCGCCAAGCCATGGACCTCATCACGACCGGGGGCGCCGCCCTTCGCGCCTACACGGAGCACCAGCGCGTCACCCAGGACGAGGACGGGCGCTGGGTCATGCGCGACAGGACCAAGGCCCGCCGGCACCGGATGAGCATGGGCGCCATCGTCAGCGCCACCATGGTGTCTGTGCAGCTCAAGGGCGTCGGGCTGCTGGGCCACGTGGAGGAAATCTTCATCGCCTCGCTCGAGGAAGGGGACTCTTTCGTTTTCGCCGGACAAACCGTCGCCCTCACTTCCTTCAAGGGCCTCGTCGCCAAGGTGCGCAAGTCCAAGTCCTCCACCGGCCGCACCCCGGCATGGATGGGAGGGAGGATGTCCTTGTCTTCCGAGCTGTCCCACCGCCTGCGGCTTGCGTGGGACCAAATGGCAAGTGACCAGGCCGAGATCGAGCCCGAGCTCCAGCGCCTCATGCCCATGGTGCACATCCAAGCCGAGCGCAGCCTCATCCCGCGCGCCCATCAGGTGCTGGTGGAAACCCTCGTCGACCACGATGGCCACCACCTGTTCATGTACCCCTTCGAGGGGCGCAAGGTCCACGAAGCCTTGGCCTCGTTGCTTGCTTACCGCCTCAGCTTGCTTTCTCCCCAGACCTTCAACTGGGCTTGCAACGACGACGGTTTCGAGCTCTTGTCCGACCAGCCCATCCGCTGGGAAGACGTGGTCGACAACAATTTGCTCTCGCCGTCCCACCTCATGGACGACCTCAGCGCAGGATTCAACGCTTCCGAACTCGTCCGCCGCAAGTTCCGCGACGTCGCGACCATCGCAGGCCTCGTCTTCCAGGGCTTTCCAGGCGCCCAAATCAAGGAACGCCACCTGTTGACCTCCACCAACCTTCTTCTTCAGGTCTTTCAAGACCACGACCCCGACAACCTCCTGTTGCGCCAAGCCCAGGACGAGATGCTGGCGGACCAACTTGAGTTTGGTCGCCTCTTGCAATGGCTGCAAGCCTTGCCAGAAAAGGACCTCGTGCACTGCGAATTGGACAAGCCCTCGCCGCTGGCCTTCCCGCTGTTTGTCGACCGCCTCAGGGAGCGTTTGACCTCGGAGACGCTGGAAGATCGGCTCAAGCGAATGGCCTGGGAATGACCTATTTTTGCCCTCCATGCAAGCATTGAAATCGACCTCCCCACGCTGGTTCATCTTGGCCGCGTTGCTCATGTGTGCTGCCCCCTCATGGGCGCAAGGCACCGTGAAGGGATTCTTGAAGTCCGAATCTTCCGGCGAAGCCGTGATGTTTGCGTCGGTGACGCTCGAGGGCACCACCTTCGGGGTGAGTTCCAACGTCGACGGGTACTACAGCCTGAGCCGCGTGCCAGCGGGCACCTACACCATGGTCGTGTCAAGCTTGGAGTACGAGACGCTGAGGGAGCCCGTGGAGGTGCGCGACGACAAGGTGGTCACCAAGAACCTCTTGCTGGCCTCCAAGGTCGTGACGCTCGAAGGCGCCGAGGTGCGCGCGGACCGTGAAGAACAAACCACCCAAGTCCGCACGTCCGTCGAGACCATCCGCCCGGCCGACATCAAACGCATCCCCAGCTTTGGTGGTGCGCCGGACCTCGTCCAAGCCCTGCAGGTCTTGCCGGGCTTTGTCTCCACAGGCGACCAAGGGGGACAGCTCTACATCCGCGGCGGGTCGCCCATCCAGAACAAGGTCTTGCTCGACGGCATGTTGATCTACAACGCCTTCCACAGCATCGGGCTGTTCAGCGTCTTCGACTCGGACGCCTTGGCGAACGCCGACGTCTACACTGGTGCTTTCTCGGCAAAATACGGCGGACGCATCAGCTCGGTGATGGACATCCGCACCCGCGACGGCAACATGCGCGAGACAGAAGGCAAGGTGGGGGCGAGTCCCTTCGGCGCCAAGCTGCTCGTGCACGGGCCGTTGAAGCGCATGTCCGAGGACCGCACAGGCGGCATCAGCTACTTGTTGAGCGTCAAGCACAGCTACCTCGAACAAACCTCCCAGTTGTTCTACCCCTACATCGACGACGGACGCCTGCCATTTGGGTTCACGGACGCCTACGGGAAATTGACGTTTGGAGGGGGTGACGGCTCCAAGCTGAGCCTCTTTGGGTTCAACTTCAACGACAACGCGAGCGTGTTGGACGACAGCACCGGCGTGGACTTCGCCAACTACGGCTGGAACAACATCGGCGGCGGCGGCACGTTCACCGTGGTTCCTCCGGGGAGCGCCACCCTGCTCAACGGGCACTTCGCCATGAGCAACTACCGCATCAACTTCGACGAAGTCGGATCTCCGGCGCGTTACAGCGAGGTGGCGGGCTTCAACTTCGGGTTGGACTTCAAGTACATCATGGGCGAGGACAATGTGGAGTACGGCTTGGAGGTGGTGGGCCTGCGGACGGATTTCCAGACCTACAACTCGTTGCAAGTTCCTGTGGAGCAGCGCGAGAACAACACGGAGCTCGGCGGGTACTTCGACTACACCATGCACCGGGGCGATTGGATCGTGCAGCCCAGCATGCGGATGCAGTATTACAGCTCCCTGGCCAAGTTCCGCCCTGAGCCTCGCATCGGGTTGAAGTACAAGGCGAGCGAGCGCCTGCGCTTGAAAGCGGCTGCGGGGATGTATTCCCAGAATGTCATCTCGGCCAACTCAGACCGCGACATCGTCAACCTCTTCTACGGCTTCTTGGCCGGCCCCCAGAACCTGCAAGACGACATCCGCTTGCCCAACGGGGACGAGCGCGACATTGTCCACAGCTTGCAAACGGCGAACCACGTGGTGGCGGGCTTCGAGTTTGACCTCACAGAGCGCCTCAACCTCAACGCCGAGGGCTACCTGAAGGACTTCACNCAGCTGAGCAACTTCAACCGCAACAAGCTCTTCCCNGANAACGTCGTCTACGCGGACGAGCCGGANGCCTTCAAGAAAGACTTCATCGTGGAAACTGGCCGNGCCATCGGCGCCGACCTNGTGGTGAAGTNCGAGGANCGNGAGACCTACNTGTGGTTCGTGTACGGNCTNGGCGATGTGGACCGTTGGGACGGGCTGCGCTGGTACGACCCGGTCTTTGCCCGCCGCCACAACGTGAACCTGGTGGCCAGCCAAGGCTTCGACCAGGGCAAGTGGCTATTGTCGGCCCGGTGGAATCTTGGCTCTGGATTGCCGTTCACCCAAAGCCAGGGCTACTACCAAGCCCCAAGTACGGGTGGAGGCATCGACGGGGATTACTTGACGGGCAACCCGAGCCAAGTGAGCATCTACCTCGCAGGGTTGAATGAGGGACGCTTGCCGGCGTACCACCGGTTGGACGTGAACGTGAAGCGCCTGTGGAAGGATGTAGGTGGGGGAGAGATGGAACTGTCTGCCGGCGTCACCAACGTGTACAGCCGCGAGAACGTGTTCTACATCAACCGCATCACCGGCCAGCGAAAGAACCAGTTGCCGTTCTTGCCAAGCTTGGGCTTGGATTGGTCGTTCTGACCCTTGGGGTCAGTGGCCTTGCGCGGCCGCCAGCAATTGTGATGCTTGCCCGAGGGCCTCGGCTGTGACTTCCGAGGCGCTCAGCATGGTGGCGATGGCCTGAAGCTTTCCTTCTTCGTCCAGCGCTGTGACGTCGACCTCCGTGGTCGTGCCATCCGTGGACTTTCTCACCTCCCAATGGTGCTCGGCTTGCGCCGCGACCTGCGGCAAGTGGGTGACGGAGAGGACTTGGGCGGTTTGGTCCGAGTGGGCGATGGCGCGCATGGCGGCGCCCATGAACGACGCCACTTCACCGCTGACGCCTGTGTCAATTTCATCGAGCACCACCACCGGGGTGGATTGAACCTGGGCCAACACCGACTTCAACGCCAGGGCAAACCTCGCGCGCTCCCCTCCGCTGGCCACCTTGGTCAGGGGCTGCAGGGGCGAGCCGGGATTGGACGAGAATAGAATGACAGGGCTGTCGATGCCGAGGGCGTCGGCTGGCACATCCTCGCTCTCCCAATCCATGCTGGCGTGGGGCATCTTCAAGTCGCCTAGCAAGGGCAACACGCGTCCCGCCACCGTCGCACCTGCGGACTGGCGTGCCTCCCGCAAATCCTGGCCCGCAGCCTGCATGGCGTCGTGGGCCTTGGACATGGCGGCTTCCGCTTCTTGCAAATCGTCGGCCAACCCTTCCAAGCCTTGAATCTGCGCGTCCAATTCATGTTGCTTGGCCATGAGGTCTTCAGGGGAGGCGACGTTGTGCTTTTTCGTGGCGCTCCAAAGCGCGTCGTGGCGCTCCTCGAGCATGCGAAGCTTCGAGGGGTCCGGCTGCTTTTGCCGTCCCAAGTCGTCGAGCGTGTCGGCCAAGTCCTGCAATTCGATGCGCGCACTTTCTGCACGTTCCAAGGCCCCGTCGATTTCGGCGTCCACGCCGGCCACCCCGCGCAAGGCTTTCAGGGCGCGGTCCAGCTGGCCGAGGGCGCTGGCGTCGTCGCGCTCCAGGGCGTGGGCGGCACCTTCAAGCCCAGAGGTCAGTTCTGACGCACGGCTTAAGCTTTTGAGCGACGCTTCCAGCTCGGGCCAATCCAGCGCGTCCAAATTCAGCGCCTCCAACTCCGTGCGTTGGTGCTTGAGGTAGGGGACATCGCCTTGGGGCGCTTTGGACAAGTTGTCGAGCTTTTTCCATGCCGCAGCCTTGTCCACCCAATCGCGGTACGCGGCTTTGTAGGTGTGGACCACGCCCTGGTGTCCGCCCACTTGGTCGAGCAAATGGCACAGCGCCTCGCGCTCCAAAGAGACGCCGAGGTCGTGCTGTTGGTGAATGTCCACCAACTGTTCCCCGAGCGCTTTCAGCTGCGCCACGCTGGCCTGGGCGTCGTTCACAAACACCCGAGACCGGCCGTTTTTCAGGACTTC
>PBWG01000040.1 GCA_002729115.1 Crocinitomicaceae bacterium
AAAAGGGTGGCCAGCTTGAAGGTGGACCCCGGCTCGACCGCGGTGCCGATGGCGTGGTTGAAGTCTTCCCAGTACTCGACTGTGCCGTTGGCAGTTTCGTGGCGGGGGAGGGTGGAAATGGCTTGGATGTGTCCGGTTTGGACTTCGCACACAATCACCGTACCCCACGCGGCGTCGTGCGTGCGGAGTTGCCGCTCGAGCGCGGTGGTCGCCACGTCTTGCAGGTGCAGGTTCAGCGTGGTCACCACGTCCAGGCCCTCGACTGGATCCACGAGGTAGTCGTCCGTGACGGGCATCCACTGGTTGCCGGCCACTTTGCGCGAGAGTTGTTGGCCTTCGACGCCGGAGAGTTCTTCGTTCCATGCGCGCTCGATGCCAACGCGTTGTTGTTCGCGGTCGATGCCCACGGTCCGTGCGGCGAGTTTGCCGAAGGGGCGACGGCGGTTTTCACGGCGCTCGAACACCAAGCCGCTCTTGTACCGACCCAGTTTCACGAACGGGAGTTCGCGCAGTTCCTTGTAGGCGGTGAACGGGATGTTTCTGGCAATGAGGGCGCCACGGTGTCCGCGCTGTCTGGCGTTGTCGAATTTGCGCCGGATGCCCGCGCTGGATTTGTCGGTGGCCTTGCCGAGCAACTGGCACAGGGTGTCGACCGTGTTGTGGTAGTCGTCCCAGCGCATGCCTTCGCATTTGGAGTCCCATCTCAGGTCGTACACGGGCACGCTGGTGGCGAGGAGGCTGCCGTCGTCGGCCAGGATTTGGCCTCGCGCAGGCTCAATGGTGCGCACGCTGGTCGAGAATTGTTCCCCGCGGGCCTGCCACTTGTCGTGCTCCACCGTTTGGATGTAGACAATGCGGCCGAAGACCCCCATCCCCACGAAGGTCAAGCCCACAAACACGAGCCAAATGCGTCCGCTGTTGGGCAACTTACTCATCGTCGGCGCGCAACAGGGTGGGAGGGGTGGTGGGTTGTTCCAGCCCGAGCTCGGCCGTGGACGTGGCCAGGCGGCTCTGCTGGAGTTGAGACTCGAAGTCGGACCGCAAGGTTTTTTCCTCGGCGACGGCTTCCTCGAGTTGTTCGGTCACGTGCTGCTTCTCGCGGAGGATCCGTTCTGCTTGGTAGCCAAGTCCGAGGTACAGGATGGTAAGCAGGCAGAGGTAGAGCATGAACGGCACTTGGCGCACCAAGGCTTCCCGCGCCAACACTTCGCCGCTGAGCACTTCACGGAGAACGCTTCCGATTTGGTTTTGGCGTTGCCGCTGCTTCTTTTTCTCGCGCTGTTCTGCCCTGAATTCCTCCGAGGTGCGCAGTCGGTTGGGGCCAGACGGTTTGCGTGCGGCCGTGGCCTTCGCGGCTTCAGCTTCAGCCTTGGCTTCGCGCGCGAGCAATTCGGAAGCGCTCAAGGTGCGGTTGCCTTTGGCGGCCTCTTTCGGGGCGCGGCGGAAACGGTCGAAGAACTTCATGGCATCCATTCAGTTCGTTCCGCCACACGAAGGCGCGCGCTCCGGGCGCGAGGGTTGGACTCCATTTCTTCGTCGGTCGCCACAATGGCCTTGCGCACGAGCGGCTTGAAGGGCGCAAGCACCTGCCCTTTCATGTCGCGCTTCACGTCGTCGTCGAAGTTGCCAGACCGCATGAAGTGTTTCACCAAACGGTCTTCCAGGCTGTGGTAGCTCATGACGGCCAGCCTCGCGCCGGGGGCAAGCATGCCAATGGCGTTCTTCAACAAGTCTTCCAGGGCACCCAACTCGTCGTTGAGGTGGATCCGGATGGCCTGGAAAATTCGGGCGTAGTGCTTGTTCTCCTTGCCGCGGGGGGCGGTGGGGGACAGCACCCGAATCAAGTCGTGGGTGGTGGCCAGGGGTTGGGTCTCGCGCGCCTCCACAATGCGATGGGCCAAACGATCAGGCCGGGTCACCTCCCCGTAGCGCCGGAGCACCTGGGTCAATTCGCCAACCTCGACGCGCGCCAGCCAGGCGCTGGCCGNTTCTCCCGACGCGGTGTTCATCCGCATGTCCAGGGGCCCGTCGTGGCGCAGCGAGAACCCGCGCTCAGGCGTGTCGAACTGGTGGGAGCTGACCCCCAAGTCGGCCATGAGGCCGTTCAGGGGGAGCCCTTTGTGGGCGCGTAAGAATTGAGGGGCAAATCGGAAGTTCGCCGCCACCAGGGTGAAGCGGGGGTCGTCCAGGGCGTTCGCATGCGCGTCGGGGTCTTGGTCAAACCCAAACAAGCGCGCNTCCGGCCCGGCAGCNTCCAGCATGGCGCGGCTGTGCCCGCCGCCGCCGAANGTGGCGTCCATCCAGCAGCCGCCTTGCACCCCGTCGCCGCNGCCGAGGTTGAGGGCCTCAAGGGAGGCGTTCAGCATGACGGGGACGTGGTAGGCTTGNCTCATTCTGCGTCGCTGCCTTCGAGGTCTTTGCGCACGTCCTCTGCCAAGTCTCCGAAGTCGAGGTCGTCCTCGTCTTGAATCACTTGCTTCTTGTACGCTTCTTGGTTCCAGATCTCCACCTTCTCGCCCAGGCCAGACACGATCACCTCCNTGGCGTTCTTGGGGTCAATTCCGGCGTATTCCAGCAAGGCGGCGGGCAGGTTGATGCGTCCGGCGCCGTCGACGTCCACGTGTGTTGCGCCCTTCATGAATTTCCGCTGGAACAGCTGGTGCTTGCGGTTGTACCGGCTCAAGCGGGCCATCTCGTCGTTGACTTTGTCCCACTCCGGCTTGGGGTAGAGCACCAGNCACCCCTCGAAAATGTCACGGTTCACCACGAGGCCATGATGAATCACACCGTCAAGCTGCTTGCGCAGTTTGGCGGGGAACATCAGNCGGCCTTTGGCGTCGATGCGACAGGGGTGTTCTCCGAGCAGGTTGAGCATGGTGGCGTTTCCGTCAATCAAAAGTACGCTCAATCTCCCACTTTATCCCACTCATTGACACTTTCTCCCACTTTGTGGATAAAGTTTNNGCATTGGTCTGGAAAAAGCCCAGGAATGNCGCGGGGTTTGGAAAGTGGGAGAAAGTGGAGGAAAAGCGCTATTCACACGTTGTCAACAGCCGATGTGAACAACGGGACGTGGATGGTGCGCTCGGGGTGCGGAAAGTGGGGTGCTTGCGTGGTGCATTTTTGTCCCCATGGATTCAAACATTCTCGAAATCGGNCCGTACCGNTACGTGGAAGAAGGAGAGGGCACGCCGTTNNTGTTGCTTCACGGCTTGTTTGGGGCGTTGAGCAACTTCGCCGAAGNGCGTGCGCATTTCAGCAAGCANTTCANGGTCATCACCCCCATGCTGCCCATTTATGAGTTGCCCATGCTTGAGACCAACGCCAAAAACATGGCCAAGCACATCGCCGGTTTCNTGGACGAGNTGGGCCTGGAGAAGGTCCACTTGCTCGGCAACAGCTTNGGTGGCCACGTCGGGTTGATTTACACCCGCGACCACCTCGACCGCGTCGCGTCCTTGACGTTGACGGCGAGNAGCGGACTGTACGAGAACGCCTTTGGTTCCAGCTTCCCACGCCGGGAAGACAAGAGCTACATCAAGGAAAAAGTGGCGGTGACTTTCCACGACCCCAAGCACGCGACCCCGGAACTGGTGGACGAGTGCTTCGAGGCGGTCAACAACCGGAACAAGGTGCTCCGCATTTTGAGCATCGCGAAGTCGGNCATCCGCCACAACATGGCCAAGGATCTGCCCAGCATGGACGTGCCGGTGTGTTTGATTTGGGGCAAGAACGACATCATCACCCCGCCTGAAGTGGCGGAGGAGTTTTTGGCTGGATTCCCGGATGCGGACTTGTTTTGGATCGACGAGTGCGGCCACGCCCCCATGATGGAGCACCCCGGCACCTTCAACACCATCCTCGCGGANTGGTATGCGGCGCGAGGCATTTCCTGAGCATGTCTGACCAAGAAAGCGGCTGGGACATCAAGGAGGCGACGTTCGTCAAGAGCAGCGCTCAGCCGTCTGAATGCCCCAAGCCCGACCGGCCGGAGTACGCGTTCATCGGCCGTTCCAACGTGGGGAAGAGTTCTTTGCTGAACATGTTGGTGGGGCGAACGAGTTTGGCCAAAACGTCCAGCACCCCAGGCAAAACNCAGTTGATCAACCACTTCGACGTCGAGGGCACGTGGTATTTGGTGGACCTGCCTGGGTNTGGGTACGCCAAGGTCAGCAAGAAGGACCGGGCCAAGTGGATGGAGGTGACCAAGCGTTACCTCGACAGCCGCACGAACCTCATGTGTGTGATGATGCTCGTGGACTCGCGAATCCCCGCCCAAAAAGTGGACTTGGAATTCATGGCTTGGATGGGCAGCGTGGGGCTGCCGTTNGTGCTGGTGTTCACCAAGGTGGACAAGCTGAACAAGGCGGAGCGCGCGGCATTCTTGCCGGCATACGAAGAGGTCATGCTCNNGCAATGGCACAAGATGCCTCCGGTGTTCGTGACCAGCAGCAATTCGTCCGAAGGCCGGGAGGAGGTGCTGCGTTTTGTGGCCCAAACCAACGGGCTCTACCAGCCTTNATNNCGGTCAGCCCTCCAGCACGCCAATGCGCTTGGCGAATTCTTGGGTGAAGCCNCGNACGGCGGTGGCGTGGTCCTTGTCGGACGTGGCGCGCTCGTACGTGTCGGCCAACGTCATCATGGTCTGCACCACAAACGACCGCATTTCCTCCACGCTCATGTCCTTGGTCCACAGGTCCATGCGCATGGCCGCGTGCTCCTTGGNGTTCCACATGGACAACACCATGGCGGAGGCCACTTGTTGCGAAATGCCGCCGTCTTCGGCGGTCCAATTCATCGCGACNGGGACTTTGTTTTCGTCGGTGGTGACGTCAATGGTGATGCGGGATGTGGCCATGNCGCGAAAGTACACTCAGGGCCGGTAGGTCCGCAAGAACGGTTGCGGGTCTTGGGCCATGAACCAGCCATCCACGGGAAGGTCTCCGCGCGCCGCGGTGTGGGCTTGCACCATTTTCCAACCCAGGTAGGCCCCCAGCTTGTCTGGGCTTTCTTGGGGGATGTCGCCGACGCGGGTGAATGGTCCTTCTTGGAACCAGCGCATGACCTCCCTGGGGTTGTCGTTGAACATGCGTTCTTGAGGCTGCACCTGCGCCCAAATGGCCCGCTCGTTCGCTTCCGCCCAAGCCCACTCTTCCGAAGTCCAGTTCAGGAGTTGCGCAGGCGTGGCGTCCGGCATGCACAGCGAAGTCAAGTGCAGGATTTGGCCCCAAAANAACATGAGGTCGGCCGTCCGGGTCCCTGGCGGGATGCGGTGCTGATGGGTGACGAGCAACCAGCCTTTCATGGCGTCCGACGCCATCCATTCCGGCTTCATCCGGTTCAGGCGATACTGGGGGAATTGGCTTGGGGGCAATTCTTGCAACAGCGGCTGCGTCGGTCCCATGAACCAGTCCAGTCCGACGGCCAGGCAAGTGGGGGTGGGATATAATGCGAAGTTGAATCCCGAGGGCATCCAGACGACGTCTGGAACCGGGTCCTGTGGGAACAGCACCTGGTGCCTTTTCAGGCCATCCAGCAGCGCTTCGGTTTCCCGACGCAGGACGTTCTCTTGTCCTGAAGTGGAGTCGATGGCCTCAAGCATCGGCCGCATCTCGGTCAAAAATTGACGCAACACGTCCACNGTGGNNGNGTCTTGNGCNTCCCCGAGTTGAAGGATGTNCTCGCACCACNNGGGCCAGAATTCGGGGTGGGCNTCCGTCATGTGCGCCAACGCCTTGGCACGGTTTTGGCCCTTGGGGAGGTCATGAAGCACCTCCATCCAATCGACGACCTGGTGGTCGGCAGGCAGGCGCACGCCCTCGGTGGGAATCCGGGTGGGNTCCGACGCGCACGACACCCACACGGCAGCCGCCAAAACACACACACTCAGGTGGAACAAAATGCGTTGGGAAACCATGTGTGGCTGAGGGGGATTGGTAGATTTGGACAAACCGTGGGAACGATGATGCAGACAAAGATGTGCAAAGAACTTGGCCTGTGGGCCCTCTTGTGGGTTGGGGTGTTGACCTCGGCATGGGGACAAGGCCATGGGTTCCGCATGGGGCTCGCCATGGATCCGAACATCTCTTGGATGAACTCGCGGGATTTCGAGCACACGACGGACGGAGGGCGCGCCCACTTCGGGTACCAGTTCATGGCGGACATCATGTTCTCGGAGACCTACGCCTTCGGCACCGGGGTGCATGTGTTCCGCACAGGGAGCCAAATCGACTATTGGGAGCCGACCACGGATTCAACCTTGAGCCGGGTCAGCCGNGACTTCAACAACCAGTACGTGGAATTGCCGCTGACCNTNAAATTCCGAACCAAGGAAATCGGGTACACCACGTATTTNGGTCGGTTTGGCACCGGCTTGGGNTTGAACACCCGGCGCGCGGCAGAGGAAGTTCGCTACGTCGNGTACACCGCNGAGGGCGGCACGTGGNCTCCTGTGGCCAACCCCGCGATCCCATCCCCGGACAACATTTCGGCCGACTTCGCCACCTTGTTTCGCGCGTCGCTCATCGTGGGGGTCGGCTTGGAGCGAAAAATCGCAGGACCGACCTCGTTGATGGTGGGGTTGACCTACAACAACAGCCTGTTCAACACCCACAAGGGGCTCGATGTGGTGAAAGTGGACGGCACCGGTGTGCCGAGGTTTTCCGAGGCCGGAGAAGCGCTCACCACGGCCTTGGATGGCCACGACAGCTACCTCGCCTTGAGTGTGGGCATTGTCTTTTGAACCTTTGTTGACATGACGCGAGCCATGAATCCTGAAGCGGTCACCGAGCACATCGTGGCTTGGCTGCGAGCTTACCTCGAGAAATCCGGCATGGAAGGCTGGGTCGTGGGCGTGTCGGGCGGTATCGATTCGGCGGTCACCTCCACCTTGTGCGCGTTGACTGGCGCGCCCACGGTGTGCGTGGAAATGCCGATCCACCAGGCNCCGGAACAGGTGACCCGTGCATCCAAGCACATCGAATCGCTGTGCGCNAGGCATCCTCGGGTGCGCAGGTCGACGGTGTCTTTGACGGAGGTGTACGACACCTTTGCCAAGGCCCTGCCCGACGGCCCTGACGAGAGCCGCGGATTGGCCATGGCCAATTCACGTGCGCGCTTGCGCATGACCACGCTCTACGCGTTGGCCCAACGGGCGAAGTCCTTGGTGGCTGGCACCGGCAACAAAGTGGAAGACTTTGGGGTGGGCTTCTACACCAAATACGGGGACGGCGGCGTGGACCTCTCGCCCATCGCCGACTTGAACAAGACCGAAGTCTTCGCGCTGGCAGCCCACCTTGGCGTCATCGAAGAGATCCAGCAGGCCGCGCCCACCGACGGCCTGTGGGGAGACGACCGNACCGACGAAGACCAATTGGGCGCCACCTACCCCGAGTTGGAATGGGCCATGGGGTGGGANTCNCAGGGACGTTCAGAAGACGAGGAAGCCGGGTTGCCCTGGCGGCAGCAAGAAGTCTTGGCCACGTATAGGAGATTCCACCGTGCCAACAAGCACAAGATGGAGCCCATTCCTGTCTGCGAGGTGCCGGACGACGTCCGGTTCAGGGCTTGACGCCTTCCTCTGTCACGACCAGTTCGGTGTCGCATTCGAGGCGAATGCGGGCCTCGAGGTCGTCCACCTTCAGCGTCACCTGGTAGGGGCCTGTTGGAATGTGGTCTTCGCCGTCCAACAGCGAGATGGGCACCTGTTGCATGCCCCGCACCAAGCGGACTTCCCCACGGTCGTAAACCCGGCCTTCTTGGGTCTGCAGTTGGTCAAGGATTTGGTCGGCGCTGAGTCCGCCTTTCCCTTCTTGGTTTTCCTCGGAGACGGGCATGGTTCGCAGGCGCACTTGGGCTGTGCCGTCCACAGGGGACCAAACCCAGCACATCGCTTCGGGTTCCTTGGGGTCGGACCATGCCCATCCGCGCGTGTTCCATTCTTCCCGACGCGCGACCTCCACCTTCGCGTCCAAGAATTCCAAGGGGCGCGTGTTCAAGGTGGTGGACGTCACGTCGTCCAGGCTGGACAGGTCCATGCGGTAAATGCCTCGTCCGTGGGTGCCGACGATCAAGTCGTTTTCGCGCTCCTGAACGACGAGGTCATGCACAGGCACGCGGGGCAAGTCGCGGTGCAGCGCGCTGAACGATGCGCCAGCGTTGGTGGTGAGGTAGGCGCCGCCGTCNGTGCCCACCACCCACCATCCNGGGTGGTCTTCCAGCTCNACNAGGGCGTTGACNGGTTCCGAGGGCANNTCNTTGCCCCAACGCTCCCACGTTTTCCCACCGTTGCGGGTCGCAAACACCCACGCGTCCAGCGCGTCGTGCCGGTACCCGTTGAGTGCCACCACGAGCAGGTCGGCGTCGTGGTGCGACCACATCACTTCTGTGACCCAGGCGTGCTTGAGGCCGTCGCCTTTGCCCAGCGACGTGGGGATCGGCATTTCCAGTCGTTTCCAGGCGTGCCCCCCGTCCATCGACACGTGCACGAGGCCGTCGTCGCTGCCCACCGCCAATTGGCCAAACCGTTCATGGTGTTCTGCCAGGGTGGTCAAGGTCCCAAACGGCACGTTTCCAGCAAGTCCACCACGGGTCAAGTCTCCGCTGAGGGTTTCCCAGGTTTCTCCCTGGTCCATGGAGCGGTGAAGTTTGTTGGACCCCATGTACAAGATGTCTTGCTGGTGTCGGCTCAGCAGGATGGGCGTCTGCCAATTCCACCGGAGCGGAGTCTCACCCAGTTCGTGGGTGGGGTGCAGGCTTGTGGATTCCCCTGTGGCCAGGTTGGTCTTGCGGTACCACCCAAACTGGTAGCCCGTGAACACGATGTCCGCGTTCCTGCGGTCGACTTCGATTTGCATGCCGTCGCCGCCGCCCAAGCCGCGGTAGGGGTGTTGTCCTGTCTGATGCCAGGCGGGGTTTTCTTTGTGGGTGTGCGGACCTTTCCACGTGCCGTTGTCTTGCAGCCCCCCGTAGACATTGTAGGGCTCGGCGTCGTCGACCTCCACGGCGTAAAACTGGCCCACACTCGGACTGTTGCACTTGATCCAGGACGCGCCGCCGTCCCAAGACACGTTCATGCCGCCGTCGTTGCCGTTCAGCACGTGCCGCGGGTTGTCGGGGTCGATCCAAATTTTGTGGTGGTCGACGTGGACATTCGGGGCACCGATGTGCTCAAACGTTTGGCCTCCGTCGGTCGATTTCAGCAGGGGCACGCCTGCGATGTACACCGTGTTCACGTCCGAAGGGTCGACGCTCACCGTGCCGAAATAGTATCCGTAGGTGTACCACACGTCGTCCAGCCAGCCTTCGTGGGTGCGTTGCCACGCGCCGTTTTGGAAGGCGTACAACTCAGGGCCGACAATTTCTGTGTCAAACAACGCCGCATTGCCGTCGCTGAGATAGTCGTGCAGGGCCCGGGGCGAGAGCTCGTCGCGCTGGACACGGGCCTTGACGGCCGCCGCACTGTCGGCGGGTTGGAAACCGTTCTCGTCCAAGTAGGCCTGCAGTGTGTCGTTGTCCAAGGCCAGGAAAGCCTCCGTCGACATGTCCAGAAACGCCCCTGGGGTCAATCCCTCCTCCTCGGCAGCAGCTTCGTCCATTGGCCTGGCGGCCTGGTTGTCGATGAGGGCGTACAAGGTGTTGGATGCCGCATGGTGCGCGAGGCCGATTCGGCCGGCGTCGGGGCCTTCGGGAAAACCGTCCAGCTGTGAAATGCGGCTCCAGGTGTCGCCGCCGTCCTGAGATTCCCAAACGCCAGAACCTGCACCAGCCTCGGTGAATTCATGGGCCCGTCGTGTACGGTCCCAAGTGGCGGCGTAGAGGTGGTCTGGGTTGCGCGGGTCGACCACGAGGTCCACCGCACCCACGACCGATTTGGCGTCCCCATCAACGGTCAAGACGCGCGTCCAAGTGTTGCCGCCATCTTCGGTTCGGTAGACGCCGCCTCCTTGGTTCTTGGAGTACAGCTCGCCCAAAGCCGCGACCCACATGCGGTCAGGGCGGCTGGGGTCGATGCGCACGCGCCCAATGTGGTGGGTCTCTGGGAGCCCGGCGTGGGCCCACGTGCGTCCCCCGTCGTTGCTGAGGTACACGCCATATCCGGCGTACGAGCTGCGCGAGGAATTCACCTCGCCGGAGCCGACCAAAATCCGTCCTGAAGGGTGCGCATCCACCGCGCCAAGCATGGTGGTCGCTTCCAGCAACGGCTCGAAGGTGGTGCCGTGGTTGACCGTTTTCCAAAGCCCGCCAGTGGCGTAGGCCACGTAGGTCGTGTCGCCCACCACGGCGAGGTCTACGACCCGGCCGCCCATGACCGCTGGGCCGATGTTGTGGAGCTCCAGGCCGCTCGTCCAGGACAACGCCATCATGGCGTCGCGTTCGGCGTGTACAGCTTCCCGTTCTTGGGTGGAAGAAGCCCCCCAGGACTGGGCTTGGGCGTCAAGGCTTGCCATCAGCAGAAGCAGGGCGCATGCGCCGCGAAGGGTGGGGTGGATGGGCATCATGGTTGAAGCTTGGGGTTGTTCTTGTGGCGGTCTTGGTCGCGATGGGTCTTTTTGGCCACGTTGGCCTCCAACGCCGAGGTCAGGTCGACGCCGGTCTGGTTGGCCAAGGCCAGGAGCACCCAAAGTACGTCGGCCATTTCGTCGCCGAGGTCCCTGCCGGCGTCGCTTGGCTTTTCGCTTTGTTCGCCGTACCGACGGGCGAGGATGCGGGCCAACTCGCCCACCTCTTCGGTGAGGATGGCCAGGTTGGTGAGTTCGTTGAAGTAGCGCACCCCCACCGTTTGGATCCAACGATGCACTTGGTTTTGGGCCTCGCGGAGGGTGAGGTCGTTGTCTTGCGGGTCGGCGAAAGTCAAGGGGTCCATCATTCTTTGTGTTGGGTGTCCATCCAAATGGTCACGGGGCCGTCGTTGGTCAATTCAACTTGCATGTCGGCGCCAAACTCCCCGGTCGCGACGTCTCGACCGAGTTCGCGCGAACACGCCGCGACGAAGTGCTCGTAGAGCGGGATGGCGTGGTCGGGGTGGGCCGCTCGGATGAACGAAGGCCGCGTGCCTTTTTTGGTCTTGGCGTGCAGGGTGAATTGGCTGACCACGAGCA
>PBWG01000041.1 GCA_002729115.1 Crocinitomicaceae bacterium
CACGGGCAACGTGCAGTTGACGGTGCCTTCGTTGTCGGTCAACATGCAGCGCACCACCCTGGCCAAATTGGTCGGGTTGGACGCGGGGAGGGTCACGCTGTTGGACAACGTGGCGGTGACGTACAGCAGCCAGATGGAGAACTCCGTTGAGGCGCCAGACAGCATTTTTGGCGCCTTGGATTTTGCTTCAATGAAAATCCGCAATGGATTGAAGCACAAGGTGAAAATGTCTTCCAGTTCAAGTTTAGGTTTTGTGTCGATCGCCCCGAGTTTCAGCTACAACCAATACGATTCGTTCGAGGCGCTTGACTACCGAGAGGAGGTGTTGGGGCCAGACAGTGTGGGGCTGGTGTCGGACACCCTCGCCGGGTTTTCGTCGGCCAACGACTGGCGGTTCGGCGTGTCCGCGAGCACGCGGTTCTACGGCACGTTCAACGCCCGTCGGTCAGGCAGGCTTAATGCGGTGCGGCATGTCTTGTCGCCCACGGTGGGCCTCAGCTACAATCCGGAACGCGTGCGGGATCGGACCATCACCACTTCCCAAGGCGAAGACTTCGGGTGGAATCCCTACGCGCTAGGGCGGTTCGTGCCGACGGATGCGCGGGAGGCGGGGTCGCTGAATTTTGGGCTTTCTCAAAACTTGGAGGCCAAGGTGGCCGACCGCGAAACCGGAGAGCTTCGCAAGGTGAAACTTCTGGACAACCTGAGTACAACCGGTTCATTCAACTTTGTAGCTGACTCAATGCAGATGTCTGATATTCAGACTCGTGCATTCACGAGTTTGTTCAATCGGGTCAACGTCAACCTCAACGCCACCCATTCGCCGTATGCCCGCGACAGCGTCACCGGTCAGGCCATTGACACCTACCTGGCGTCACAGGGATTGGGCTTGGTGAGGTTGCGGCGGTTGACGGGAGCGGTGGGCACATCTTTCAAATCCCAAGAAGGGGCGTCGGCCCCTTGGAACATGCGCTTGGATTACAACGTGAACGTGTCGCGTCAATGGAACGCGTTGGCCTTGCGCGATTCCAGCGTGGTGACCCACGCGTTGACTGCGCGCGGCGGCATTCAGGTCATGGGCAAGCACCGGTTGGACGTGCAGTCGGGGTACGATTTGGCCAGGCGGGAATTCACCCCCACCAACTTGAACTTTTACGTGGACTTGCACTGCTGGGAATTCAGCTTCAACTGGATTCCATTCGGCGTGCGAAAGAGCTTCTCGTTGCGGCTGAACGTGAAGTCAGCATTGCTGCGGGACCTCAAGCTGGAAGCCAGGGGCCAAAACGGCCAGTTCCTCTTCTGACGGTTCCCAAAGTGCCCGTCAGCTTCGCAAGAACCAGCGGTAGAGCATCACCGTCAGGCAAACCAAGAACGCGAAGAAGCTGATTTTGTTGATGCCATGCATCATCCGAAGGTTCAACCCGTCTCCTTCACTTTTCTTGAAGAGGTTGAGGGGGTTGAGGTAGTGCAAGAACTTCTTGAAGAACATGGCGTGGGGATTCAGGGGTGTGTTGCGATCATCGAGATTTCGACACGTGCGCCTTTCGGCAGGGCTTGGACCGCCACAGCTTCACGAGCTGGGTACGGGGCGGGCATCGCGTCACGGTAGGCGGCATCCATGTCCGCGTAGTCGTCCATGTTGGTGAGGAAGACAGAGGCTTTCACCACGTGATCGAGCGTCAGGCCGGCTTTGCGCAGAATGGCCTCGGCGTTGGCGATGCACTGGCGCGTGGCGCGCTGCATGTCGTCCCCAAGCAATTCTCCGGTGTCGGGCACCAAGGGGATTTGGCCGCTCACGAACACCAAAGGGCCAGCCTGGGTGGCTTGGCTGTAGGCGGCCACGGGTTGGGCGCCTTCGTCGGTGTGGATGCGTTGGCTCATGGTACTTTTGTTCAAGTCCAAAGCTAACCCATGCGCATCACCCTCTTCGACTGCCTCGACTCCTTCACGTGGAATTTGGTCCACGACTTGGAGCGTTGNGGGGCCCGTGTCCGTGTCGTGGAAGAAGGGCANTGGCAAGCTTCAGATTGGGCCCNAACCGACGCCCTTGTGCTTTCGCCTGGCCCNGGANTGCCGNANGAGCATCCCCAGNTGCTNGNCGTGTTGNAGGAGGCGGTGGACCGCGGGGTNCCGGTGCTNGGGGTTTGTCTGGGCATGCANGCCATCCATGTTCTGGACGGTGGGGCATTGGNCAACATGGANGAGCCGCTGCACGGCCGGGTGACCTCGATGGACTGGGATCACGAATTTCCGCGCTGGGAGGACTTGTGGAAGGACATGCCCGCGTCCATGGACGTCGGGCATTACCACAGTTGGGTGGTGGACGAATCCACCGGCAGCCGTGCGTACAACACAGTCGCCCGCAACACGCAGGGATGGCCGATGGCGCGGGTCCACCGTTCCCTGCCCATTGCGGGCGTGCAGTTTCATCCTGAGTCCGTGCTGACCCCCGAAGGGCGTGCGCTGCTCAGGGCGTGGCTTGAATCAGCTCAGCGCTGCTTGGCCATCTCGGCTTCGAAGGTCTCTTTGAAGCGCTCGTAGTTGTATTCGGCGCGGATGCGCTCGTCTTCCGAGAGGCGTTCGTTGTACTTGGACACCAAATCCGCCCCACTCAACTCAATCGCGAGGTAGCTCACGTAGTTGCCGTCGGGCTTTTGGGTCAAGCGGCTGCACGCGGTGATGGCGCCAGTGAGTTGCTGGTCGACCACGGTGCGTGCGAGGTCGTTGAACGTCTCGGTGACCTCTTCCGCGTTGTTGTACTTGGAGCTGCTCACGTAGTTGTCCGTGACGATTTCNATGGTNGACTTGATGCTCCGTGCGAGCATCGCCTCGGCGTTGGAGCGTGCNATCTTCTTGGCGGCTTCGCGGCTCATGCTTTCGCCTGTGGCGGTGGCCCGAAAGAAGTTCTTGTCGCTTCGGTAGTCTTCGCTGGAGCAGTATTCCAGGATTTCAACCTCGCCCGCTTGCTTGGGGGTCATGGTCTTGCTTCCGTTGCAGCTGGCGAGCAACATTGTGCCGGCAGCCAGGGTCAGGGGGAGAATGTGGCGAAGGGTCATGCGTTGAAGTTTGGGGTAAAGTAATTCGCTTTCGTGGGAAGGAAGTTCAGAAACCGTGCCAAAGTCGAACGAGTCCTGGGATGAATTCGTCCTGAAGTTGCTCGGTCGCTTTGTCGTAGGCGGCGTCCGTGGCGCGTGGCAAGTCCATTTGGATGCCCTTGATGCGCGTCATGGTTTGGGTGTAGACGACGTTGCCCTCGGCGTCGGTCACCGTGCCCACCATGTCGACGTACACCGTTTGCAGGCCCTGTCCTCCTCCCCCTGGGCGCGCATCCGCTTCCAAGGTCAGCACCATGGCGCCTGGCGCTTGATCCGCTTGCACCAGCCGCACATCGGCCTGTTGCAACGCTTGTCGCACGCTGGGGGCCAANATGTNTTGGTCTCGCCGTTTTCCGAATGCGCGCTCCTCCACCTGCAGCACCAGATCGACAGGGGCGAGATTCACGTCGATCCTGAGCGGGGCGCTGGTGAGGCCCCGTGCGGCCTGGCGGAATGGATGGACCAAGGGCAGGCCTTCGACGAAGGCCATGGGGTCCACCTGAACCTCCAGCGTGGTTCCTGTCACGCCGGGCTCGAATTTCTCGAGGGTGATGGCGGCCACACCGCGTGCATCGCTCGTGGCGGTGCCCCGCGTCGGCAGGTCGCCGCGGTGGTAGCGGTAGTCGAGGCGGATGTTGGGCGCGGGTTGGCCGTCCAACAAGACGGTCACTTCGAGTTGGGTCCGGAATTGGTCTTCCACATGCAGGGTCACGGCGCTGTCCGCGGTGGCCAAAGCCAGGCCGGTCATGCTGCCGTCGAGCATGGAAATCAAGGCCTGCGCCACGTTCACTTCCTCCCCAGAGGTGCGCGTGGCGACCAGGGGTTTGTCCATGAATGGCCGAATCGCATCCAAACCTCGGATGGCGGCGTCCACCGCTTGCTGCACGTTGGCTTGGCCTCGGGCGGCGGTCGCGGCGTCGAGGTGTCCCAAGGCCAATTCCATGGCGGNGGCCCGTTTGGCGGCCTGGATTTGGGCGTGTTTGGCTTTGCTCAACCGGTAATAGACCAGCACTTCCGTTTCCGTGCTGTAGGTGTCGACCAATTCAAAGCCCTCCAGGTCTTCCTTGGTGGTGCTGGTCGATTGGGCTGAGAACGATTCCGAGAGCCAGCCGTTGATTTGGAGCGTGGAGACTGTGGAGGAGGATTGCACCTGAACCCGAATGTCNCGGGACATGTTGTCCAAGGCNTGCTGCTTGGCCACGGCGTCCGCGTTGAGCGGGTGAATCAGCTTGGACGCCGAGCCGATGCCCACGTAATGCGCGGGCAGGACAGGAGAGTTGAATGTCCACTCGGGCGCAGAAGACGCCACGCTCTTGCCGCCAGCGCAACCCATCGCAGCGAGCGCGCATGCGACCAGGAAGGTCCAATGGAGATGGCGGAGTGTCATTCAGGGTTGGGGGTCAGGGGATCAGTTTCAGCAATTCGCTTTCAATGTTGCCTTGGATTTGGCTNGCGAGTTGCAAGCATGCTTCNTCNGTCANGGCGTCNCCGCTCTTGATGGTGCGACGCGCGTTCANCAAGCGCTCGCGGTCGGAGCGGCCTGTGCTGCCGGTGCGGGCGCCGGTGCTNCCNCCGAGGTAGAAGGTGTTGCGGTTGCCGTCGTAGTTGATGTAGCGGATGTTGTCCGACGCCCGGCCGTACACGGTTTGGGTGGACACCACCTCGCCNGTNACNGTGGAGATGAACTTGAACGTGCAGGCCACGTCCACCGANGCGTCTTGGTAGTACTCGCGGTAGGANACNGTGCGGTACTTCGTCTCGTAGTATTTCTTGCCTTCTTCGTTCACGCGTTCCACCCGGTAGGATTCGTAGCCTGTTTTGTTGCTTCGGTTCAACCGGCTTTGACGTTGGTCGCAGGTGGTGATGGTGGCCTTCAAGAGTGCCTTCGCACCCAGCAGGTTTCCAATTTCCACGTCGCCGCCCGAGGTCAATCCGTTCAAGCCCATGCTTTGCTCTTGCAAAATCATTGCCAAACTTTCNCGGTCCACCACNTTCAAGAAAGGATCGGTGGATCCCATCAGCGCTTCCTCCACNAGAGACTGAAGCTTGACCTCCACGTTGATGCGGCTTGACCCNTTTTTGAATTCGGTCAGCGCCACGGTGAAACGGCCGTCTTCCAACACCTGGGCAAGGCGGTCAGAGGCGTCGCGGTAACCTGCGTCGGTGTCCACGATTTCCTTGAAGACCTTGTGGGCGCTGCGCAGTTGCTCGTTCTCNTGGGCCAGCACGCCCTCGCGGTAACGTGGCTCGCAGTAGGCGGTGTTGCGCAGGGCCGCCGCGTCTTGGTACGCCGGGTCCAACCGAAGCACTTCGTCAAACTTCAGCAGCGCTTGGGCGAAGTTTTCTTGCTCCAGCAACACGTTGGCGTCGCGGTAGGTCTCGTCGAGGTGGGCGTTCTTCACGCTCTCGTACGTGGCGCGCTTNGCTTCNGGGAAGGCCAAATCCGCNCCCACCGCNGACAATTTCTTGTCCCAAGCGACGGCCTTGTCCCAGGCGCTCAGGGCGATTTGACGGTTGTTGTAGGCCACGGCCTCGTCGAACTCGGCGATGTGNTGGCCCAAGACCACCTGGCCTGAGCGCTGAAGNCCCANCATGGCNTCGATGTTGGTGGGNTTTTTCATCACCGCGGTGTAGTACAAGTTGGCCGCTTGGGGCATCATGCCGGCGGCTTCCATTTTTGCCGCACGCTTGACAAAGGCTTTGGATCCGTTGCAACTCGGCAACGTCGTAGAGATGGCCAAGGCCAAGAGGATGAGGAATGTGCTGCGCATGGTTATTGGACTGAGGTCACGATGGTTTGTTGAATCTTCGGAGCTGCAAGTTCAGTGATTTTGGCCCTCACTTC
>PBWG01000042.1 GCA_002729115.1 Crocinitomicaceae bacterium
ACCCTGGTCTACGCGTGCAACTTCAACCCATTCGTGACGGTGGACGACGGCAGCTGTGACTTCAGCTGCGTGGGTTGCACCGACGCCAATGCATGCAACTTCGACCCGGCCTTCACCATCGACGACGGTTCTTGCGATTATCTGTCTTGTCTGGTGTTCGGGTGTTCCAACCCTGTGGCATGCAACTACGACCCGGAAGTGAACTTCGAGGACGGCTCGTGCGAATTCACAAGCTGCCAGGGCTGCATGAATCCCGGCGCGTGCAACTTCGACCCCGACGCCACCATCGCTGGGGCGTGCGATTTCACAAGCTGCGTGGGTTGCACGGACGCCGACGCTGACAACTACGAACCCGAGGCGACCGTCGATTCTGGCTGTGAATACCTCGGGTGCACCACACCTCTGGCATGCAACTACGACCCTGCGGCCAACGTGGACGACGATTCGTGCGATTACGAATCTTGCGTGGGCTGTTTGAACGAAGACGCCTGCAACTACGACGAGGACGCCATCTACAGCGGGTTCTGCGAATTTCCGGATGACGGATTCGATTGCGACGGCGTGTGCTTGGATGACGACGAAGACGGCGTGTGCAACTTCGACGAAGTGTCGGGATGCACCGACCCCAACGCCATCAACTTCAACGCCTCGGCCACCGACGACGATGGATCTTGCATCGAGGCGGTGCCCGGTTGTGTGATTGAAGGGGCGTGCAACTTCGACCCCCTCGCCAACCAGGACGACGGAAGTTGTGAATTTGCGTCTTGCACGGGTTGTTTGACCCCCGGTGCGTGCAACTACGACCCCGACGCCACCTACCCTGGAGAATGTGACTTCGTGACGTGTGCGGGTTGCACAGACGCGTGTGCGTGCAACTACGACGCCACGGCCACCTTCGACAACGGCACATGCGACTACGAGTCGTGCTTGGGCTGCATTTACCCAGGCGCGCTCAACTTCAACGCAGCGGCCACCCACGACAACGGGCTTTGCCTGTTCGAAGGTTGTTTGGATCCGAACTTCCCCAACTACAACCCCTCTGCTAACAGCAACTTCGATGACTTGTGCACGAACGTGCCCCCTAGTGCCGACTTCAATGGCGACGGCATTGTGCAGTTGGAAGACCTCATGATCTTCTTGAACGTCTACAATACGTTTGCTCCGTTCATGGACGCCAGCGGTCAACCCTTCGGTTGTGAAGTGGAGCCCATCGCCAACGACATCCTGTTGGCCACGGTGTCCCCTTGTGAGGGCGAGGATTGTTGTGGGGTGGAAGGCTGCACGTACCCGACCGCGATCAACTACGACCCAGCGGCAACCTACGACGAAGGCGTGTGCCTCTTCCCGGGATGCATGGACGATGCGGCGTTGAACTACGACGTCATCGCGACAGTCGACAACGGCACGTGCACGTACACGCCTTGCCCAGACTTTAACGGCGATGGACTGGTTCAAATTGTCGACCTCATGAACTTCCTCCTCTTGTGGGGCTCGACGAACTGACACCGGTCAGACTGACGTACTTTTGCCCTTCATGGGCGCGACAGAACTTGTCTTCATTTTCGTGGTGTACCTCTTGCTTTTCGGGGCAAAAGGAATCCCCTCTTTGGCCAAAACCATGGGGGAAGCCGTGCGCACGTTCCGCAACGCCACAGAAGACATCCAACGCGAAATCCTCGCGGAGGACCGCCCCAATCGAGATTCCAGAGGCTTCTCCAACGTCCAGCAGTCCAAGGGAAAGGCAGACGACGAGCCTCAAGCCAACATGGGCGACGGCCCCATGAACAATCCGATCGCCTCATGATGTGGTTGTGGTTTTTGGGCGGACTCGTGATCCTCGTCGTTGGGGGAGAATTCCTGGTGCAAGGAGCTTCTGCGTTGGCGCTCAAAGCCAACATCCCTCCCCTGCTCGTGGGACTGACCGTGGTGGCGTTNGGCACCAGCACACCTGANTTGTTCGCCTCCCTGCAAGCTATGGCGGCCGGGGACGGCTCCATCGCCATCGGCAACGTGCTGGGGTCCAATGTGGCCAACCTGGGCTTGGCCCTGGGGCTGACCGCCATGGTGAGTCCGGTGGCCGTGAAATGGGCCGACTTGAAGATGCACTGGTGGGTCATGATTGGCGCGTCGTTGGTGTTCTTGGCCTCGGTGTGGGACCTCGTCATTTCACCACGCGAAGGGGTCGTGTTGTTTGCCGGAGCCCTGCTTTACTTGGGGGGACAACTCCTTCGGGCACGTCGCCACGCCGATTCAGCTCAAACCCAAGAAGCCGTGGAAGACATGATGGAGGACATGGGCGACGCAGGCAAATCGTATGGCCTGTTGGCCGGCCTCTTGGGCCTCGGATGTGTGGGACTCTACTTCGGGTCCGAAGCATTCATCCGGGGGGCGCAAGACATTGCCCTGAGCTGGGGAATCAGCACCCACGTGGTCGGGGTGACCGTCGTGGCGTTTGGGACAAGTGTCCCTGAAATCGTCGCCTCCCTGACGGCGGCGCTGCGGGGCAACGGCCCGTTGAGCATGGGCAACCTCGTCGGGTCCAACATCCTGAACATCTTCCTCGTGCTGGGCGCCACGGCCTCCGCAGGAGGCATCGAAGCCAGCCCCGTCGTGCCAGACCACGACATCTGGTGGATGCTCGGGGCCGCCCTCCTTTTGGCGCCGATGGTGTGGCTGGGCAAAGGCCAAATCGGCCGCATCGCCGGCGGACTGTACGCGGTGATTTACGCCGCCTACGTTTGGCTCGTGGTGCTTCATGGCTGAGCTCTGGCCCCAAGAAAGACGTGTCGTGTTGGAAGAGGACCTTCGTGGCCAACAAGCTTCATGTTGGATTCAACCCCAAGCGTTTGAACACCTCGACTTGACCATGTGGTGGGACTGGGTCGGAAAGGCGGGCCAGGGTTGGTCACAGAACGACATTCGGGTGTTTGGGCAGTGGCACAAAGAGCCTCGGCTGACCGCATGGTGGGGTCCTGCGTACGCCTACGCCTCGGTGCAATGGCCCGCACGGCCGCTGAAAGGCGCCATCGCCGACCTCGCGGCTGAGGTGGGCCGGGCCGTGGGCTTCGAGTTCAACGCCGTCTTGGTGAACGGCTACCGCGACGGCCAGGACGCGATGGGATGGCACCGAGACAACGAGAAGGAGATTGACACGTCGTGCATTGCCAGCCTGAGCTTGGGCGCGGGCCGCACCTTCAAAGTCCGAGATCGCCGCACCAAGGAGGTGGTGAACCTCGAGCTGGGGCACGGCGACTTGCTGGTCATGGAGCACTTGCAAGATGTGCACGAACACAGCGTGCCCAAGCGCGCGAGGGTGCATGAACCCCGGCTGAATTTCACGTTCCGACGTTTGGTCTGAGCGTTACCTTCGCACCATGTCTGTGCACAAAGAAGCCAAGCGCATCACCACCCAGGTGGTCCACGAAATGAAGCAAAGCGGCGAGAAAATCGCCATGCTCACCGCGTACGACTACACCATGGCCACCGTGGTGGACCAAGCGGGGGTGGACATCATCCTTGTGGGCGACAGCGCCTCGAATGTGATGGCGGGCCACGAGACCACGTTGCCCATCACCTTGGACCAAATGATTTACCACGCCCAAGCCGTGGTGCGCGCCGCCAAGCGCGCGTTGGTGGTGGTGGACCTCCCCTTCGGCACCTACCAAGGGAACTCCAAGGAAGCGCTCAACAGCGCCATCCGCATCATGAAAGAAAGCGGCGCCCACGCGGTGAAACTCGAGGGCGGACGCGAAGTGAAGGAAAGCATCGAGCGCATCTTGTCAGCCGGCATTCCTGTGATGGGCCACCTGGGGCTGACCCCGCAGTCCATCTACAAGTTTGGCACCTACACCGTACGCGCCAAGGAAGAAGAGGAAGCGCGACGCCTGAAGGAGGACGCCCAAATGTTGAACGACATCGGCTGCTTCAGCATCGTGTTCGAGAAGATTCCCGCGAAGCTCGCCGCCGAGGTGACCGCCGCGGTGGACTGCCCCACGATTGGGATTGGCGCCGGCGCCGATTGCGACGGCCAGGTCCTCGTCTTGCACGACATGCTTGGCATCACCCAAGCCTTCTCCCCTCGCTTCTTGCGTCGGTACGGCGACCTCGGAGACCAAATGTTCAGCGCCATTCGCCAATACGTGACGGACGTGCGCGCGGTGGACTTTCCGAACGAATCGGAGCAGTACTGATGGCCCACGGCGACGCCCCTCAAGGCCGCCGAAACGACGGGGCCTTCCACCGGTTTGTCAAAAAACCCAAGTCCCCCATNGTCCACAGCACCAAGGACAACCTGCAGGTGCTGTACGAAGACAACCACATCGTGGCCGTGAACAAGCGAAGTGGCGACGTCGTCCAGGGCAGCGGGACGGGCGAAGCCAGCCTGTGCGAGGTGGTCGCCCAGTACGTTGCCCAGAAGTACAACAAGCCAGGCAAGGCGTACATCGGGACCGTCCACCGGTTGGACCGGCCNGTCTCGGGGGTGATTNTGTACGCCAGAACCAGCAAGGCCCACAAGCGCCTGAGCACGATGTTCCGCCACCGCGAAATGCAGAAGACGTATTGGGCGGTGGTCAAGCCAGCGCCTCCCAAGACNGAGGGCCACGTGATCAACTTTTTGGCCAAAAACGACAAGCTCAACAAGAGCTTCGCCCACGACAAGCCGGCNGACAACCGCAAGGAATGCGAGCTGATGTACGANCTCAANGGCAAGTCGGACCACTACGCGTTTGTGGAGGTGCTCCCNAAAACAGGACGGCACCATCAAATCCGCGCCACCATGGCCCAGCTCGGAAGTCCCATCAAAGGCGACGTGAAATACGGCGCGCGCCGCACCAACGACAACGCGTCGATTCACCTGCATGCCCGACGCATCGACTTCATCCATCCCGTCAAGCGGGAAACGATCTCCATCTTGGCGCCTCCCCCGGACGACGTGCTTTGGGACGCCTTNGTGTCGCTGGAGCGCGGCATGCGTTGACAAGTTTTGGATTCGGACGTGACCCTGGGTGCACGGGGGGCGGGGGGCGTCGGTTATTTTTGGCCTCCATTGTTCCCTGAGGAACGACTTGACGAATCTCTGAACGACTCCCAACCATGAGTGCTCCTGAACATCACCGTTGCTTGATNGTGGGCTCTGGCCCTGCAGGCTACACCGCCGCCATCTACGCCGCCCGTGCGGACATGAAACCCGTCTTGTACCAAGGCCANCANCCNGGCGGNCAGTTGACCGAAACCACCGANGTNGACAACTTCCCAGGCTACCCNGCCGGCATCAANGGCCCTCAGATGATGAAGGANCTGGAGGACCAGGCNAAGCGNTTTGACACCGANGTGCGGTACGGCTGGGTGACCAAGGTGGACTTCAGCGGACCCGTGCACAAGGTGTGGGTGGGCGACAACCAAGAAACCGAAATCCACGCCGACAGCGTGATCATCAGCACCGGCGCCTCGGCCAAGTGGCTGGGCCTCGAAAGCGAGCTGCGTTTGCGTGACGCAGGCGGTGGCGTGAGCGCGTGCGCCGTGTGCGACGGCTTCTTTTACCGCAACCAAGAAGTCGTCATCGTCGGAGCCGGCGACAGCGCCTGCGAAGAAGCGAGCTACCTCGCCAAGCTCTGCACCAAGGTGACCATGCTCGTGCGCCGCGACGAAATGCGTGCGTCCAAAGCGATGCAGCACCGCGTGAAGAACATGGAGAACATTGAGATTCTCTTCAACACCGAAACCGTCGAGGTGCTCGGCGCCGAAGCCGTGGAAGGCGTGAAAGTCCGCAACAACATAAGCGGCGAAGAGCACACCGTTCCTGCGACCGGGTTCTTCGTGGCCATTGGGCACAAGCCCAACACAGACGTCTTCGCCGACTTCATCACCCTGGACGACCAAGGCTACATCGTGAACGCCGAGCCGGGCACGAGCAAGACGAATGTGGAAGGTGTCTTCGTCAGCGGCGACGCCGCAGACAAGGTGTACCGCCAAGCGATCACCGCGGCAGGCACTGGCTGCATGGCCGCCCTCGACGCCGAGCGCTACCTCGCCGAGAAAGGCATCCACTGATGCGCTGTTGGCGCGCCTTTCCTCTGTTGGGATGGTGCGCCTTGATGGCCTGTGGTCAAAGTGAGGTCACGGAGAGCGGCATGCCGTCTTCAAGCGGCGGCGGCGCTGAAGCGGTGGTGGATTCCATCCCGGACGTGCGCATCCCCCCGTTGCGCGAACTCATGGGAAGGGTCTCCCCTGCCCAGGACTCGTCGTTCGCCCCGATCCCGTCGGAACTCTGCAGCCGCGACGGCATGCACTTGCGCCGCGAGGCGCGGGACGCGTTCGTGCGGATGCACGGCGCCGCGGCCGCCGAAGGGATTTCGTTGACGGCCCTGAGTGCGACCCGGACCTTTGGCCATCAAGCGTCGATTTGGAGAATGAACTCCCTTGTAATAATCTACGTTACATATGTTGTCCTGATGAAAG